>NZ_JAVRBQ020000156.1:0-64218 GCF_034531215.2 Nostoc sp. ChiSLP03a | reverse complement strand
AAGGTTTTGAGTTCAGCGAACTGATTATCAATAGTGTCAGCTTATTGATAGAGTCCTAACGGAAAATCAAAGATTTTAAAAAAAATTTTCCGTTGTTTTTCGTTGATTTGATTGCCAACTCGACTTGTGTATACACGGTAGGTGAAGGGGAGGGGGCAATATTTCAAGTTTCCCCCCAATACATCGGGGGGATTAAGGGGGTCTATTCGACTTTTGCAAGAGGTCTATTGTTGCGATCCAACTTTTAATAAGGTAGCCCAGCTGTGCCACCTTACTTTGTCTAACTTTGTTCTTGTGGTTTCCCTATCTGTGCCGTCAATTTCTCTTTATCCTGCCTGCGTTTTTTGGCGTAAAGTTGAATAGTGACTGCCATCAAAATAATCATGGCGAAAATAGCCCAAGCAGCCATATCTGTAGGTAGATTATTTTTAAACACAGCCAACAAAACGATCGCTACTAACATAACTGTAGGCGCTTCATTTAAAGCACGTAATTGCTGACTATTCCAGCGACATTCATCTACTGCTAATTTCTTCATCAGCCGAGCGCAGTAATGATGATAGCCAATTAAAAGCGCCACAAACAGCAGTTTGATATGCAACCAACCCTCTTTTAAAACGTCCGGTTCAGTGCTTAATAAACCGATGGCCATTGCGATCGTCACAAACATTCCTGGGTTAGTGATGATATAGTAAAGGCGCTTTTCCATAATTTGATACTGATTTTTCAGTATCGTTCGTGCTGGTTCAGGTTCAACGTTCGCTTCAACGTGATAGATAAAAAGACGTACTAAGTAGAATAAACCAGCAAACCAAACTACAAATCCGACAATATGAAAGGCTTTAAACCATGAATAAGCCATAAATCATAATTTCCTTTACTTGTAATGGTAATAAAAAGTAGTCAGTAACCAGAATTTTGAATTCAGAATATTCTACACATTCAAAAATGGACTTTTAACAAAAAACAACATTTGAATTCTGACATTCATTTTTATAATATCCATTTTTGCCAAAGCTATAGCAATCCTAAATCATTCGTAAGACAAAACCAAGGACAAATGACCAATTGACTTAGGACAGTCAACACCAAAATTCTCACAAATCAAATAGAATTGCTATATATTGTCAATGAGCATCTTTACGACGCACAAAGGGTAAAAGGTCTTGCAAAATCGTCTCGTGGTAGTGTTCTTGAGGATAATGTCCGACGTTATTAAGTTTTATTAATTCGGTATTTGGTACAGAATTGGCAAAGTTTTCGGCAATGTCTATAGGTAGCCAAGGGTCAATCATACCCCATTGAATCAGAATTGGTTGTTGCCATTCTTTAAAGCCAGTTTGTATTTCGGTCATGGCTGAATCAAGCTGTAAATTGCGAATACTTGCTAAGAGACTTCGACCAGACGAAGAAGCAGTTAAAAATGGTTTTCGATAAACATCTAAATCCTTATCTCCTATGCGATAACGGCTTCCGCCTTCTAGCGTCCGATCGACTAACAAGGGGTCTTGGGTCATGACTTCACCTGCTAAAGGTAAACCCATTTGTTTAATTTTCCAGGGTAATTTAGCAGCAGTTGAAATTGGTGTATTTAAAATAGCTATATTGGCAATTTGTTCTGGATGACGCAAAGCATATTGTAGTCCTACAGAACCTAAAAAACCTTGGACAACTAAAGAAAAATGTTCAAGTTCTAAAGCTTTAATAAATCCTTCTAAAGCTGTGATAAAAGCATCGGGAGTGTAAGCAAAATCTCGTTTTTCTGGTTTGAAAGAATTGCCGTAACCAATCCAATCTGGTGCGATCGCTCTTGTCCCCTGATTCGCCAAAGCAGGTATAATATGACGCCAACTGTAACTTTGGGAAACTAAGCCGTGTAGCAACAACACAGGCGCTAAGTCACTTCTGCCGATTGGTAAAGATTCCCGATAAAACCATTCCAGTGAATCTACATTGATTTTATGTTCTGTTATTGACACGCTATTTTCCTATATTGGGCATTTGTCATTTGTCATTGGTCATTTGTCATTTGTCATTTGTCATTGGAAAAGAGGAGGCAGGAGGCAGAAGTTCTAAAATGTTTGAATTTTGAATTTTGAATTTTGAATTGATTTCTCCCCTACTCCCCAGTCTCCATTCCCTGAGAAATAATCATCTCACGAATCGCATAAGCTGTAGCGGGCGCTAGTAAAACGCCGTTGCGATAGTGTCCGGTAGCTAGGAGGACGTTACTAAACCCTGGTAGCTTACCAATAACTGGGGCTGGGCGACCTTCAGGGCGGGGACGTAAGCCTGACCAAGTGCGGAGAATATTTGCTGTGGCTAATTCTGGGCAAAATGCGATCGCTTGTTCTCTAATAGATTTCAGCAGTTCTTGATTTGGTTGTATCTCATCGCCATTGCTGGGAAATTCCACTGTTGCGCCTATCCAATAATCTCCACCGCCCACAGGAACAATATGCACATCGTTACCCGTTATCGCTGGTTGGAAGTCGGGATTTCCTAATGGATGCCCCACACGCATTTGCAATGCTTGCCCAAGTACGGGGCGGATATCAATTATCTGATTTAATTTTGCAGTTAGTGGGGTTGAACCTAACCCTGCTGCAATTACAAACCAATCTGCGGTTATTTTTCCTTCTGTAGTGTCAAGTTGATGGCAAAATTCAGGTGTTGAGGTTGGGGCATCTAAAACAGTCACGCCAAATTTGAAAGTTACACCATTTTGCTGGGCAGCTTCAACTAAAGCTAACGTCAGGGCAGTTGGATCGAGCTGGCGGTCTTGCAAAGAATAGACAGCATCAGTAATTTTTTCGTTATTAATTTGAGGACAGATATTCTGGAGTTTAGCCGTGTCCCAAATTTCTAAATTCCAGCCTTGAGAGTGGCGAATTTCTGCTAACTTTTCCCATGCTGACATCCCCTCTAGGGAAGAATCAGACAAAAGCATGAGAATTCCCTGACGATTAAAAGGAATTTTGCGACCTGTTAAAGCTTCTAGTTCAGGAATCAAAGTTTCATAGCGTTGGATGCTAGTTTGCCGCATCTGCCAAGCCTTGCCCTTGATTTTTTGGCTGATTGCGCCCATCAAAACGCCAAGTGCAGCGCCTGTGGAAGCTTGTGCTGGTGGTTGGCGATCGCAAACTGTAATTTTCAGCCCTTTTACTAGACTTAGTTCGTAAGCGATCGCAGCTCCAACTACACCACAACCGATAATAACTACATGACTCATTGCTATTTTGAGGCAAAGATCGAGAGATGTGGGAGATGAGGGAATAGGGGGAGCAATTTTTACTCTCCCTCATCCTCCTCATCCCCCTTTGCTCATCTTACCTTGGGCTTAACTTGCCTCTGCTTCACTGTTGGTCTTAGGAAGCAGGTCGAGGAATTTGTCAATCTCTGCGAAAGCAGCTTGGGATTGATTCAAGGCAACTAGAGGATTGCCAGCACTAGTAGCTTTATCGAGTTTAACCAGGTCGTTAAACAAATCTCGCGTTATTTGACGTGCTTTGGGTTGGTCTTTGGGTAGAAGGTTGGAAGTGACATAAGTCAGATTCAGCCTTGCTTCTGTTATGGGGCCATGTATAAAGTTACGCACATTGATCCAATCACCTCTTTTAATCAGGGTTGTCAACTCTTGTGAGCGATCGCGCACAGCCTGAATTTCAGGAACATAACCCTGAATTTTTTCAAGTTGCACTGCTGTGTAAGTCGGAGGTGCCACCGCAACACCAGGGCCACCACAACTAATCAGGAATGTGGCCAATAGTACTAGGAAAAATGAAAAAATCGAGCGTTGACGCACCATATATTGAACTTAATTGCTTTTTGGTTTACCGATTAACAGTGTCATTTTAGATCGCTAGCGGAGTTAATCGTTCTTGTCAGCCAAGGATTTTGCAGAAAATCTTGATATTTTCTCCAAAGAACAGAGTTTCATCTGCTTTGGAGTAATTTTTAAGTACAATTACTTAATAGGTGTTAGGCAGTCCCAACAAGAAGCGATTTTTTGCTTCTGTTAGTAACGAGGATTGTTAGGAAAATATGATTTAGAGTTGCTAAATCTCAAAGGTCTTGATAAGCTAAAACACCAATAATATAAGCCTTCTGGCGGTTTTTCTGTCTTCACATCCTTGAAGATGCCGACGCAATATAGGAGTGTTTTTTAGTGAACGCAGCTGAACAGGCAACGAACCTTGAACTCGCCAGCAACATTGCCACGGTAGTTAATTTGTTCAAATTCGAGTTTCCTGATGCCAAATCCGATCTCAAACCCTGGAAAAATGACCCGGAAACTAGGGAGTTAGTCGATCCAGATTCTATAGATATTGGCTTTCACTTTCCTGGTATTAGCAAATCTTGGCGAAGTCGCAGTATTTTAATTCAAATCCGATTTTATCAAGATCCGATCAATAATTCCCGGCGTGCGATCGGCGTGGAGGTGGCTGGATTCGATCATCGCGGTGAGGCATGGCGACTTTCTACGGTAGAAAACTGGAGTGTTGTCGGCGCATCTTCGCCTTCTAGTGAAATCGAGGAAAAGCTCAAACAAATTTGCCGACAGATTTTAGAAGTTTTTAATAAATCAAGTGAATAAAATCAACAATGACAGCACAATTAGGATGCACTCTTAGGGAAAAGGGACTCATGTAAAAGGGAAAGGATTTTGAGTTTCTTTACCCTTTACCCCCGCCCCTTATCCCCAGAGGGGACCTAACCTTCCCCTTTACCCTGGCAAATGCCAAGAAGTCTATTGGGCGAAGTTGCTATGACCTATTTTAAAAATATGTATCCTCACAAAATCTACACTTAAAAGATAATTTTAGAATTACTAAACATCCTCTCAAATTATCTTTAAAGAACTACAAACTTTTGTACGAGAAAAGAATAAGTGCATCTGCCAAACTAACCAAGATTTTACCCGCCAAGCTCCCATTGAAAGGTGTTCTGTAGATGATAGAGATAAGTCAGAGCTATGTTGATCGTAGTGTAACCATTTGGCTGGTAAGTGTCCCATCGGTGTCATGGGGGACAATTTAAAAGTTAGTTGCTCATAGTCTAACCAGTTTCCCTCTTTTCGCCAACCAAGGCGATCGCCGAGTCTCTTTTCTGTCTCATAATCTACTTGACCACCCATTTCACTCCAGATAGTTTCCTGAACACTGAAACCGAAATAACCATAACTATATTGTTCCCAAAGTTCATCAATGGTATGGATGTCTTGACAACAAAAGTTATCAATATCTTCCTTATAAACTTCATTCCAATAATTCTTCTTCATGACTTTTAGCATTAATTTAGCTGTTTCAATGTCAGCTTCTTTCCACTTATGCTGCGAGAGGAGATATTGCAATTG
The DNA here is from genome assembly GCF_034531215.2 of Nostoc sp. ChiSLP03a. NCBI lineage: Bacteria > Bacillati > Cyanobacteriota > Cyanophyceae > Nostocales > Nostocaceae > Nostoc > Nostoc sp. ChiSLP03a. The sequence continues at coordinate 58,862 of NZ_JAVRBQ020000156.1, read as the reverse complement.
GGTATAATTAATATCTTTATTGCTGAAAAATTCTTTTGTCAATGTAAGATTGTTATCAGTCAGTTCCATTAATCCTGTTTCTTTAACAGTAGATAGAGATACTGTAGAGACAAAATCTACTTCTGCTATGCCTAGCATTTTTCTTTGATCGGTAAGTTGCTTAGATATATAGTTAGATATTAAATCAATACCCTTGTCTAAAAAGACAAAATTTTCGCTCGAATCTAAATTATCGCTTTGCCAATCTAATAATTTAGATTGAATAAAAGCATCTTTTAATCTAGTTTTTTTATCATAACTTGTCACCATAAAATCGAGAAAAGTTTCAGAAATGACCTTGGCTTCTTCAAGGTTAAATAAATTTGACTGATACTTTAAAATATTATCTCCTAAATTTTTAATATCTCCGACAGTTGCGTAAAAATATTCATCTATTTTTACGAATTCATCGATTAAAGATTGAAAAGGACTAAAGTAATCTTGTAAAGAATTCTCAAAATTGATTGCTGTCTGGGCAATTTTTGCTATTTCTTGACGAATTTTATAGGCTTTACTTTGATATTCATAAAGCTCTTGATAGGTGTCTAAATCTTTAACTATTTGCTGAACAATTTCTTTTTGTTTTTTTATATCTTCTGCAAGGTTTTTAATTCCTTCACCAAGCAAGCTAATTTTTTCTAACATCAAAAAATAAGCATTACTTAATAATAAAAATGCTTTAAAATTTTCTTCTTTATCCCATCTTAGTTCATTAAGTATTTGGGGATTTTTATAATTCTTTAGCTCTAACTTGCTTCTTTCATCTTCTAAACTTTTTATTGCCAAATATTTCTGTTTGAATAACTTCTTTAAGTCGTTAGTAAGGTTTAATAAAAAATTGTGATAACTATCTTTGTAACTTTTTAGAAAATCAATGATATGATTGTAGTCTTTAATAAATAATTGAATTTCATTAAAAATCTCTCCCTGGCTAACTTTTTCTTTTCGCTTAATTATGCCTCCCAGCTGATGATGATATCGAACACCTTCTTTAATTAGCCTTTGACGTTCTCTAATTGTTTTTTGAACCGTTTTTACACCGTTATTTTTGAGAATGGGTAATTGATAAGTTCGTTCGTAGATTGAAATAGTTTCGTAAGTAATTAGTTGTCTTTGCTGTTTAGTTAACATGACCTGAATTTTCAAAAATATTAATAGTTCTTAAGTTCTTACCCATTTCAACACTTTCGGGTCTTTGTCATAGCGATAGGTAAAGCCATCCTTGGTAGTAATGGACTTACCAAGGCTAGCCTTGCTTCTAATAGTGTTAATTTTGGAGTCTGTTAATGTCTGAATTTCTTGATGAGAAAGTCCTACGATTGTGCTTATCTCCGTCGAGATTTCTGGTTGACTTGGGGATGTGTTATCAGTTAAAACATCTATCGTAATGTTAGTGTTTTCAGGAGAATTAGTGATAATTTCTTTTGCTTTTTGCAGCCGATAATCCTGCACAGTTAAAAGTTGCCAACTAGAGTCTTGTGAAAGTTCCAAAACCCATTGATGATAATTAAACAAACTTTCTCGATGTCCAACACTAATGAAAGTTGTTTTTGTCTTTTGTAATTGTTGATATAAATTACCTTCATTATTCAAATCTAAAGCGCTTGTTGCTTCATCTAAAATAGTGAAGCTAGGGTTAGTAACTAATAATCGTGCGAAAGCCAAACGTTGTTGTTCTCCGAGGGACAATATATTTTCCCAAGGAACTTCACTATCAAAACCTTCAACTCGACTTAACAAATTTTGCAGGTTTACCTGTTGCAAAATGTCTTTGAGTTTGGCGTCGGTCATTTGACGATTTGTATTAGGATATATTAACTGTTCGCGTAAAGTTCCTAAGATGATATAAGGACGTTGGGGTAAGAATAAAACTTCGTCTAAGGGAGGTCGCATTAAACGACCAGTTCCCGCATTCCACAAACCTGCGATCGCTCTCAATAAAGAACTTTTACCTCGACCACTTGGCCCTATAATTAATAAACCTTCGCCTGGTTGAACAGAAAGTGACAAATCTTCTACAATTACCTGTTCATAGTTGGGCGTTTGTAAAGTGACATTTTCAAAAGCAAATTGATTCTTTTCTATTGTTTTAATAGTACTGACATTTTCGGGTTGTTTGCTAACTGCTTCTAACGCATTTGAAAACTCAGATAAACGCTCAACATAACTAGAAAATCGTCCAGAATTTCCAAATTCTCTAATTAATGTTGCTAGAGCATTGGCAAACTGATTACAAGCTATACTAGCTTGAACAACTTCTCCGAAATCAGCTTGACCACTCATATATATCGGTGCAAGTACTAGATATGGAAATATTTGGATAGCAGCTTTATATCCTCCGTCAAAAAATTCTTGATTTCTTTCCCAATTAATCTTGCGCTCGACATTTTTTAGAAGGTTACTAAATCTTCGTTGAATTATATTAGATTCTTGGTTTTCTCCCTGAAAAAAAGCTATCGATTCCGTGTGATCGCGAACATGAGTCAGACAATAATTATATTCTGCTTTCAGTTCTAGTTCCGCTTGATTAATTTTATTTAATTGTTGAGATAAATAAATAGCAATCAAATTACCAATAATCGTATAAATAAGTAGAACAATGGCGATAAATTGGGAAATTGACCAAAGAATTACTAAAAAAACCGTCATTTCCAGCACTTTTTCTAGAAAAATAGCCGAAAAATTCAGAGCATCACTAGTAATAGGTTCGATTTCTTGGGATATTCGTTGATCTGGGTTATCAACATCAGATATAAAGTTAATTTTATAATAAGCACGATTGCTCAAATATTTTGATAATATGTGATTGTTTAACCATTTATACCAATCAATAGCGATTTTTGTTCTGACAAATTTAGAAAATCCGTTTAAGAGTGTTACGCAAACAAGAGCAGCGGCGAAAATCACTATTGTCTTAATAAAGTTAGGATAATCTTTTTCTTCGATTACATCGGTTATGTAGCGAGTAACGAAGCTATTAAAGGCAGTTACGCTTACCAGCGCGATTATTAATAAAATCAGGAGAATGAGCATCCCCCATGTCCGAATTACGTCTGAAAATATTCTTTCTTTGGATTCTGTTGGATACCAGTAAGGGCCGACGATCGCTCTTACATTCTCCCAAAATTTATTCAAGGTCAGAGGAGAAGGCTCATTTGAAACTTTGGTTTGCATATTCTAAAATCAACCGAACATTTTTTTAATTGAAATACAGAAAAATTTAAGCGATTAAACAGTACAGGATTTGATGTTGAATCTAGATACAAAACTTTTGCAATTTATGAAATAAATTAATAATTATCTATTTTTAAAATAGGTAATTAAAAAAATAAAATAATTAACGACTACTAGGCAACGCCAAATTTAGGATACCAAAGAAACTACGTCACTCTTGCTAGAAGCTGTATCAGTAGCCATCGCAACTGCATTACTAACATTAGGAAGTTCATCTTCCACAAACCGTAGGCGAGGGTACAAGTAAGCAAGAGAGGTTTCTAAAATGGTCAAGACTCCCATAATAATCAGTAGAAGTCCCATACCACGACCAGACCCAACACCGATGATTTGTCCGATGCTTCCCGCCAAATAACCATCAGTAGCCATTAAGGGTTCAAAAACCTTCTCAGCTAAAGGCCCAATCGTGATGTAGCCTAAAGGTAAAGCAGCCGCTTCAATCGCGCCTTTGATCGCAAAAACTCTACCTTGCACACTAGGTTCTACTTTTTTTTGCATGACAGCTTGCGTGGAACTGGAAACGATCGGTTGTGTCAAAGAGAATAAGAAGATGCTAACAGCGAAAATGACAAGAGAGGGTTGCAAACCGGCGGCGATAATAAATACACCATTTAACAGCATACACCCGTATATTGCATAGATGTTGCGTTCTAGTCCTCCCCAGATACTCACGAGCAAGCCGCCTGCTAGAATAGCAATGCCAAATAGCGAAAGAATAGTTCCCAGAACGCTTACTGAAACGAAATTCAACACTAGCGGAACAGTAATGACATTAATACCTCCCACAAGATAAAGACTGGAAGCTGAGAATAAAATTAGTCCCAGCAGTCCAGGTCGAGCGATAAAATATGTAAATCCGTAAGTTGCTTCACTGAGAAATGAACTTTTTGCAGTTGTAACAACACTTGTGTTGACTTGCGGGAACCGAACCAGCATCAAGGAGACAACAGCAATAGACACACTGGTTACGTGAAGCAAAATAATCCCTTGGAAATGAACAATACTTAGTAGAATACCTCCGAGAGTTGGTGCAATGATTATGGAAATGCCATACATCAGACTCATCAGACCGTTAGCACGATTGAGGTGCTGTTTTGGCACAAGTAAGACTGTTGATGCTGTATAAGCTGGCATGTGAAAAGCCATGAAAACAGCAGTGAAGGTATTGGCTAAGTAAATATGCCAAACTTCCAACCGACCGATGACAAATAAAACGCCGATCGCGATCGTTCCCAAACACGCCAAGACATCAGCGATCATCATCGTCTTTCGGCGATCCCACCTATCTACCAAAGGCCCAGCTATCGGGGAAATTAAGATTAGCGGTAAAGTATTAAATAGGGAAATTAAAGCAAACTGGGTGACTGAGCCAGTGCGATTGTAAACCCAAATGTCTAAGGCAAAGGCAGTGGTACTCGAACCAATCAAAGCGATCAACTGTCCTAGCCAAACAACGAGAAACAGCCGCATTTCTCGCAAAGCAGTCAGTCTTGTTTTTTCTATTATCTGTACGTTTGACATCATAATCTGGTATTTTTTAGCTTTTTACTGTTCAAATTTTTTAATTACGAATTACGAATTATGCACGGCATTGAGAATTATGCTTTTGAAATAGTAAACAAAGGTCACTTAGGCGGCATTCGGGATTATTAATTAGCAGCTCAAGCAACACTAGAAACTGAGTGACTGCACGGCTAATAGTAGTAGCATCAAACAAATCGATTTTGTAGCACCATTTCCCTTCAATACTTCCTAATGTTGTTTGTTGAAGATAAATATCCCAATCAAATTCTGCTGTATTAGTTTCAATTGACCAGGGATGAACAGTTAAATTTGTCAGTTTTAAATCTGATGGAGGCAAGAAGTTAAACATCACTTGATATAGCAAAGAGTGGCTTGGTTCTCGTTTTGGCTGTAGTGCTTCTACTAACTTCACGAAGGGAATTTGCTGGCGATCGCAGGCTGCTAAAAAACAGCCACGCACCTGATATAGCAACTCACTCAGACTTGGATCGCCACCCAGGTATGTACGTATTGGTAGTGTGTTAATAAAGCATCCAATAAGCCCTTTCGTTTCTACTTGCTGGCGATTGGCAAAAGGAGCGCCCACGATAATATCTGACTGTCCGGTGTAATAGAACAGCACTATTTTAAAGGCTGTTAATAAAGTCACGAATAGAGTTACATTGTGCTGTTGGCTCAAATGTTTAAGAGCATTTGTTAGGCTTTTAGAAATAATGAAAGTTTGACTTGCACCTTGAAAAGTTCGTACTGGCAAGCGTGGGCGATCGGTTGGTACTTGCAGCACAAGTGTACTATTACCTAGTTGCTGTTTCCAGTAGTCAAGCTCAGACACGAAAGCTGGACGAGCAACCCACTGCTGTTGCCAATGGGCAAAGTCAGCATATTGAATGGGTAAATCAGGAAGTGGTGAGGGCTGACCATGACAAAATGCTGCGTATAATTTTGTTAGCTCCTGTAAAAACACACCCACAGACCAACCATCAAAAACCAGATGATGGATAGTTACTATGAGTAAATGCTCGGCATCAGAGAGCCGCAACAGTTTGATGCGTAACAATGGGTTTTGTTCTAAATCGAAAGGCTGGTTTTTTTCCTCAGTTACGAATCTTTGAGCCAGAGCCTTTCGCTCAGTTTTAGATTCAGAAAGTTTTCGCAAATCTATCACTGAAAATGGTAGGATAGGCTCCTGAAGAATTTTCTGAACAACTTGTCTATCCGTAATAGCAAAAGTAGTTCGCAGAGTTTCGTGACGACGCACAATTTCAACGAGGCTTTGCGCCAGAGCATTGACGTTGAGTAAACCCGTCAAGCGATAAGCCAGTGGAATATTGTAGACGGGAATGCCCGGATTTAATTGAGCTAATATCCAAAACTCAAGCTGAGTCAAAGAGATTGGCAACTCTTTTGTGTTTCGAGGTACTGGTTTGAGCGATGGAGTCAACTCATTTTGACAATCAGGCAAAGGGGCAAAAAGGGATAAGAAAGAATGATTATTTCTCCCCCGCTCCCCTGCTCCCCTGCTCCCCTGCTCCCCTGCCTCTTTTTGCCGGTATTCTGAAATTTGCCGATCTAGCTCGACTACTGTCGGGTAATCAAACAGACAGCTTATAGGTAACTCCACTTTGAAAGTTTCTCGCAACCGAGCAATAACTTGCATTGCTGATAAGGAATGCCCACCTAATGCAAAGAAGTTGTCGTGGATACCAACTTTTTCTAGTCCTAAAACATCACTCCAGATTGCTGTCAAAACTTCTTCAGTTGCAGTACGGGGTGGAATCAACTCTGTAGAGATGTTACGTGTTTCCCTAGTCGTAGGTGCTGGTAAAGCACGGCGTTCTATTTTACCACTAGCGGTTAGAGGTAGAGCATCCAGCAACTTGACAAAAGCAGAAGGCAGCATATATTCGGGTAGCTTTTGTTTGAGGTAACAAAGCAGTTCGCCGGTGTCTAGATGCTGTTTGGGGACAATGTAAGCAACGAGACGCTTGTTTCCTGGTTGGTCAACCCTTGCGATAACTACTGCTTCTTTTACCTGTGGGTGCGCGGCGAGTACGGTTTCAATTTCCCCCAGTTCAATGCGAAAGCCCCGCACTTTCACTTGATTGTCAATTCGACCGAGAAATTCGATGTTGCCATCAGGTAAATATCGAGCGCGATCGCCTGTTTTATACAAACGATTCTGATCTTTGGCAATGAATTTCTCAGCAGTCAATTCTGGGGAATTAATATAACTTCTGGCGATCGCCACGCCGCCAATATACAGTTCTCCAGGAACTCCAATGGGTAATGGCTGTAAAGACTTATCTAGGATGTAAATTTGCGTGTTGGCAATGGGACGACCAATGGGCGGAAGTGGCGACCAACTGTTTGCAGCATCTTTTAAGGTAAAACTTGTTACTACATGGCTCTCCGTTAGGCCGTACTGATTTTGCAGCGTACAATCAGGAAGCTCTCTAAAAAAGTTGACTAAATCAGGAGTAATATGCAACTGTTCTCCTGCCGTTATAATCTGACGCAAAGATGCAGGATAGGATTGAGAAATAGAAGCGGTATTGGCTAATTGCTGAAGGGCGACGAAGGGCAAAAACAATCTTTCTATCTTTTCTTTAGCAATTAATTGTAATAATGCGAACCCATCCTTCTGTACTTCTTCGGCGATTAAAACTAAGCTTCCGCCGTTACACCAGGTAGAGAAAATTTCTTGAAAAGAGACATCGAAACTGATAGAAGCAAATTGCAAAGTTTTGGCACAACTAAAAGCACTTTCTTCTATTTGCCAATGTAAAAGGTTCGCCAAAGAACGGTGACTCATCGCTACACCTTTGGGTTTGCCGGTTGAGCCTGAAGTATACATGACATAAGCCAAGTTCTCTGATGTGACTTGACTAACAGGATTTTCCTCGCTGTTTTGGCAGAAATCCGATGTATCTAAGCAAACTACTGTTAAAGAAGTCGGAAGTAGAGTTTTGTAACGAGGATTTAGATCCATATTCTGCTCTGTTCCACAGCAGGTCATTTCCCCCTGCTCCCTGCTCCCTTCCCCCTGCCTCTTAGTTGATGAATCTGTAAGTAACACCGACGCTTGAGAATCACTCAACATATAATTTAAGCATTCTTGAGGCGATCGCGGATCTAAAGGTACGTAAGCACCACCAGCTTTGAGGATTGCCAAAAGTCCTACTGCGATCGATAAAGAACGCTCAACGCAAATCCCTACCCGCACTTCTGGCCCTACCCCAAGTTTTTGTAGGTGGTGTGCTAATTTGTTAGCCTGACAATTTAACTGCTGGTAAGTCAGTTGTTGGGATTGGAAAGAGACTGCTACTGCATCCGGTGTTCGTTCTACCTGTTCTTCAAACAACCGAGCGATACATTTGTGAGGATAATCTGTTTGGGTATCATTCCATACCAAAAGTTTTTGCTGCTCGGCAGCAGTCAGCATAGGTATTTCGCTTACTGTCTGCTCGATATTAGCGACCATACCCTCTAACAAAGTCACGAGATGCCCCATCATCCGGTTAATCGTTTCCTCATCAAAGCGGCTACCATCATAAAGAATGCGTAGGGATAACTCTTGTCCCGGTACAGCGATGACTGTAAGCGGATAATTAGTTTGTTCAATGACTCGCCGTTTGGTAATCTGGATGCTTTGACCTGGATTTGAGAAAGACGTATCTTGTGGATAGTTTTCAAACACCACGATGCTTTCAAACAAAGGTAATTCTTGGGTAATTTCACTAATAGCCTGAATTTTGACTAACGGACACCAAGAATACTGCGATCGCTCTACCTGTTGAGTCTGCAATTGCCTCAGCCATTGCCATAAAGGAGTCGCTGTTGGGACTTTCACCCTTACTGGTAGAGTATTAATGAATAGTCCTACCATAGATTCCACCCCCGATAAAGTGGGAGGACGGCCGGACACAGTTGCGCCAAATACTACCTCAGACTCATCAGTGTAGCGACTGAGTAAAATTGCCCAAGCTGCTTGTACGAAAGTTGACACTGTTAGATGATATTGCTGTGCTTGGGACTGTAAAGCAGCAGTTATGGGCAACGATAAACAGCAGTGCTGCTCGTGGTAGGTTTTTAGTTGTGGAGAATTTTGCACCTCACCCTGATTTAGTAGCAAACGGGTAGAGCTAGTAAATCCTTGGAGTTGTTGCCGCCAAAAAACTTCTGCTGCTCTCAAATCTTGTTGTTGTAACCAATTTATGTAATTTTGGTAAGGACGAGGAGTATTTAAATATAAATATTTGCCTTTAAGTAAAGCATTGTAAAAAGTAAAAACCTCTTTGCACAGAATCGGCCAACTCCAGCCATCAATCAGCAAGTGATGAAAGCTCCAGATAAATTCGTAAGTATCATCAGCGACTCGAATTAACGTGAATCGCATGAGTGGAGCTTTGTCAAGAACAAAGCCTTGGACTCGATCTGCTTGTAAGAAAGCTTCTAGACGCTGTTGTTGTTCTGTTGCAGATAAGGAACGCCAATCATAGTTTTGCCAAGGTAACTCTACTTGTTTACATACTACCTGGAGAGGCTTTTGTTGCTTTTCCCAAACCACAAGGGTACGCAAAACTGGGTGACGCTTCAATACTCGCACACAAGCCTGTTGAAGTACTCTGATATCTAGATTTCCAGAGAGCGTGAGACAAAACTGCTCAAGATATACTCCTGATTCTGGCTCGTGCAGAGTATGAAAAAGCATACCCTCCTGCATAGGAGAAAGAGGATAAATAGATTCAATATTTTTATTTTTAATTATTTGCAGTTTGCTCATATAAGGCTATTATTTTATTTTTGAAAAGATAGGTACGCCTCTTTATCCAACTTTTATTGTTCGCCATATATTTAATTTCCTACGTTAAAGTTATGAAATCAGATTGATTTATATAACTAGAAATAATCGCCAAATAATACTCCATTTTTTTGCCCTAAATACTTGTAAGCTATCTGACTATTTAATTCTTGAAATTGTCTCATAATATCTTCTTTTTCTTTCGGCAAGAGAAGTAAATCATCAATTAAAACATTTGGCAGCATTGATACTAATTTACATATTGTTTTATTATCAGATAAAAAACTCAAAAAATTTTGATAGTTTGACCAATAACTATCATCTAACTTTATAAATCTAGCTAAAATTCTTTCATTTAAATTATTTATAAGTAAAAGCATCTTGATCGTTTTTCCTGATGGAGACACATTTATTTTTGCACCATAGTCAACTTTATAATCACTTTTATTGTTGAGTTGATTAATGACTCCTAAAAAATCAGCAAAAATATGATTTTTTGTATTTGATTTTGCAAACAGTCGAACAATCATATTGTCATATCCAAATATATCTGCCCAATTCTCTAATATTTGATAATAGTTAAAGATATATTGATATTCATTAAATAACTCTTTAATTCCTACGCTACATGCTCCTAGTTTGACCATGTAACAGTAAGATGATTCTAAAAAATCATCTTGTTTTCTTAGATATATAACTACCTTAATTTCGTATTCTTTTAACAAATCTTTTATTTTTGCAAGTGTTTCAGGTTGATAAAAGATTTCAAAAGAAGTAAAAGCTTCTGCGGAAATTATCACATTTTTAGGGTTAATAGAGTCTATTTCTGTTTTCAGTTCTTCCCAAATTGACATTGAAAGTGTATTATCCTTGTCTTCCAAACCCATTAAACAATGGGCTAAAGTATTATGACAGTAACGGTTAACTATTTCTTTGGCATTATGTTTTATACCAGACATGGGATACAAATAACCGTTTTCTAAAAATTTATCCCTATTGTTAAACAATGCTTTTTGTAGACAAGTTGTTCCGGTCTTGGGCATTCCAATGTGTAAGTAAATTGTTGTCATATCTCTCTAATTGATGGCGTAATTTAAAAGGTATTTTTTATAAAAGTTGAGCGATCGCACACTAAAACTGAAAGTAGACAAAGGGTTGAGGATTGATTGCTGTCAGCCGAAATATTGTTGAGACCAACACCCCAAATAAAACAGCAAAACTCCAACTAGGAATTTTACGCCACCAATCGGCAAACCAACCCTTATAAGCCGCCCAGTGGAGGATAATTAAAGGTACAAAAATCCATGCAATTTGGAGATTTAGGTTTTCATAACCAAGAGAATTAAAGAATAAAAAGGATTTTTCTATTTCTACAGCACTGCTGAGATCGTTACTCCGAAAGAAGATGGCAGAGGCACAAAACCAATAGAATGTTAGGGGAATACCTAGCATCTTTCTCAGTGGTACTAATTCCTTATAGGGAGCGATCCGAGATGACCATTGCTTGTGAACAACTAAGGCGATTCCATTTAATCCACCCCAAACTACAAAATGCCAAGCAGCCCCATGCCAGAGTCCTGATAAAAGCATCAAAGTAAGAAGATTTCTATACCCAAACAATTCTGTGCGTTCAGCTTTTGGTCGCTTTCTCATTAAAGGAATATAAACATAATCTCGCAACCAACTGTAGAGAGTTATGTGCCAACGTTGCCATAAATCAGTGATATTAGCGGAAAGGTAGGGAAAATTAAAGTTCAGAGGTAGTTTGTATCCAAGTAAACCGGCTGAAGCGATCGCCATATCAGAATAACCAGAAAAATCGCAGTATATCTGGATGACAAAAGAAATAACAGCAATCCAACAACTCAAGAAAGTATAATTTTCTGGATGACTGAAATACTGTTCTACTACGGGCGAAAGATTATCTGAAACGCAGGCTTTCTTAAAATACCCTACGAAAAAAAGTATTAAACATCCTCTAAAATCAACCTCGCTTAAATTTTTTGGGGTTAGCAGTTGAGGTAAAAAGGTAGATGCCCGGACAATAGGCCCTGCAACCAGTTGAGGGAAAAAAGTTACAAATAGAGAAAAATCCCAAAAATTTTTCACAGGTTTGAGTTTACCTAGATAGATATCCAGGGAATAACTCAAAGTTTGAAATGTGTAAAAACTAATGCCTGCTGGCAAAATAATATTAAGGGTTTTAAGACTCAGGGGTAAGCCCAAAAAAGCTAATAAGTTGGCAGCAGAATCGGTGAAGAAATTATAGTATTTGAAAAATCCTAATATTCCGAGATTTGCTACTAAACTAAGTATCAACCATGCTTGATGTTGTTGCTGATTTTGTGGCTTGTTCAGTAAAGAATCCCAATTCCAAAAACTTGTAGTTTCTTTTTTTTGTACTACATCAAGTGAGGCGATCGCTTTTGCTTGCAAATCGCTAACCTGCGGTTTAGACAGCATTAAACCGACAAAGTAATCAATAACTGTCGATAGCAAGAGCAAAAAAAGAAAGCGCCAATCCCAAGCACTATAGAAAATATAACTACAGATTAGTAGCCAGAATTTACGATGATTGTGTTTCTGTAAAGCCCAATATATGCAGAAAACAATCAGAAAGAAAAATAGAAACCGAAATTCTGTAAATATCATAAATTATTTAAGTATTGAGCAAATTTTGATGCCAGTAAAAGTGTGAATTCTTGAGCGCCTTGATAATTGAGATGGGCGCTATCAATTCTGCGATCCACTTCATATAAATTACTAAACTTCTTAGGATTATTAAAAGCAAAAAGGGTATCGATATATCCTGATTGATATGCTTTGTAAAGAGCAGATGGATTGGAATCAGTCTCTAGGAGTGGCGGAATAAAAAAGACAGCTTCAATTTTCTTGTTGTTAATTTGCTGTTGTTCAATTCGGGAAGCAATATTTTTCACCATTTTCGCTCCATATATTATGGATGTATTATTAAATGCACTTTCTGAATTTAAAGTGGCTAATTTTATTTGTTCATCTTTGAGATTTTTTTGATAAGTATTCAACCCATTTGTGCGGAATATAGTCTTCCATTTATCAGCTTTTTTTTGCCAATCTATTGCGTAATATCCAGATTCTTGTATGAGCTTATCCTCAGATACTTTTGCTAATGGATCTGCATTTGATAAATCTAAATTTAATATTCTTTCTTGCCACAAAGTAGAAAGCTGACCAACTCCTAGCCATCGGTAAAGAAAGCTTTGAAAGTTAGCGTATATATATGGAACTTTTACTTTCCAGCTATCAATTGATGATTCCAAAATTAATTGGAAATTTTCTAACGTTTTCTGAGGAGTATGCCAATATATTTCTTGAGCGGAAGTAGAGCCAATGTTTGTAAATAAGTCAACTGAACAATCTAGAAATATCCACTTTAAGTTTGCTGGTTCTAAAGCCAGAATTTTTTGTAAGTAAAAATCTAGTTCTGATACATTTGCACCTGCAATACCAAAGTTGAAAGATTTTACACTTTTACCCTCTGTTGTCATGTATTTATCAAACAATTTCGGGATTACCCCAAAGTACGTAGTACTTGGCCCAAGAAAAATAGCGTCATAATCATCTTTGTGTTCAGTCAAATATTGCCATTTAACACTGATTTCACCAAGGTTTTGGATAGTCTTGTAATAGGGTAAAATTAGATTTAAGCATCCAGAAGAAAAAAATATAGTAATAATAAAAATTAAGCTATAGCCAAACATCACTAATGGTCTTAACATGATTTTTCTTAAATATCTACAACTACATCTGTTTTTGTTAATTGCCAGTTCATCTTCAGGTTGAGCCAGAAATTCCAAAGTGTCACACAAGCGATCGCTACCAATTTAGCTATGTATTCATTCACTTGAAATTGATAAAACAGCAAATTTACAATTAGGCTATTAAAAATAAGTCCGATTAAACAAATTAGATTAAACTTGACAAAACGTTGCAACTTTTGACTGTTTTTTTGCTCAAAAGACACATCACCAAATGTCCATAAATCATTCCACAGAAAGTTATTAATAATTGCTATTTCTGTGGAAAGCATTGCACTTGGAGTTAACGCCAAACATAACGAGCTATGAAAGCAATAGAATGCTCCTAAGTCTACAAATACTCCACTAAAACCGACTACAGCAAAGCGGATAAATCGACTAAAAAGTGCGGAATTGAGATAAAAGTAGATTTTACCTCTCAGATAACTAATATTGAAATAGTCAAGATATTGCTTCATTCAACTTCTACTTTTTTAATGTTTTTTATGTTTTCTGATTTTTGTCGAGTTGCCAAAATCCTTCAAGTGGGTAGACTAATTTAAGTGAGTTAGTTTTATCTTGCTGGAGTTGATGAGCTAAACTATTTTCTAGGTCGTCAACAAAGAAGATAGATTTATAATCTTGAGGCATTATTGGTAATTGGTTGTTTTGTATGGGAAATAAGGAAATTTTTGGTTCTAAACTATGACTTAATGTGAGGATGACTCCCAAGTTATAATCATTTTTATTACTTATTAATAAAACATTATTATTAGATTGGTTAATACGTTTACTCATTGCTAGTAAATTCTTGCCACCTATTTGTGGCCACCAAGTTTCAGCCTGAAAAAATCTGACATCAGAAACTAGCCCAGAGATAAGTAATCCCACCAAAATGAGTTGCCAAAAGTTTTTCTGCCAACTCTTAGCTAGAAAAAGATGGAAAGCTAAAATATAGACTACAGCAATTTGAATGCTGAGATATAACGGTATCTGATAGCGAAAATGAATAGAGCGAATTCCCCCAAAAGCTAGGTCATATAAAAGCAATGTTAACCCTGGAAATCCGCCTAATAAAGCAATAAATAAGCTAGTGTTAGTTGATAAAAATTTGGTCAAAAAAATAATAATATAAATAATTAAAAATAAACTAAATATTATCGTAGGAATACTATAGAATAAAGGACTTTCATAACTTAAATTATTGACCCAAGCATCATCAGAAGCTAAATTAAAATCAAAAAATATTCGGCTAATCCGACTGAGCCAAATTCCAATCAGGTCAAAAGGACTATCTGTTTTAAATGTTATCCATGACAAAAGATTTGTTGCTGTGTCAGCTTTGGTAATCAGCACCGTTAACCAGGGTAAAAACATTAAGCAAGCTGCTATTGAACTCAGTAAATAATTACGCAGGGTTTTTTGAAAGCGAAACTTTTGCCTAATAACTATATAAATACCATGAGCGATCGCAACCATTACTGTTAATAAATGGGTGTAGAATCCCAAGGCTAGGGTGAGAGCATACACAGCCCAGGTAGAGAAACTTTCTCGGCGAATGGCTCGCAACAAAGCAGCACTTGATACTAAGATCATCACCATCCACAAACCGTATTCTCGTGCATCTTGGGCAAAGAAAACCTGCAAGGGAGAAATCCCCATTACAGCCATTCCCACCCATCCTACTAGTGGTGATTCAAATAACTCTAAACACAACCAATACACACTAGGAAATATCAACAAACTGATTACTGCTGATAAACTCCTGACTCCCGCCGGAAAATCCCCAAAAACTTGCGCCCACAATCTCACCATTACATAATACAAAGGTGGATGTTGCGGGTCTGAAGTTATTAAGTAGCGAACTGTATCAACCACAGATCGATCTGGGTTAATGTGTTGATATTTGTCTAAAGTGATGGCAGGAATTATGCCTTGATTATTGCCCCAATTGCTAAAAACTTCTTCTTTAACTTCAGCTAGCGTATGACCAGATATTGCCAGCGATGTAGCAATTTCATCATACCAATACACTTTTTGCCCTAAATGGGTAAAGCGAAAGAAAATACCTAACCCAATCAGGCTAATTACCAGAATTTTTAACCAAGTTGGAGGATTTGACTTTGCTAGCAATTGGATCAACCCTTTTTAAAGTAATGTATTAATTACGAATTACGAATTACGAATTACGAATTACCCTTTTGGCTGCTTAAAATATTCCTGTGCAAGAATTGGTGGATACTTAGGAACTTCATCTATATCTAAGCAAGTCTTAATAGAGTTAATTTGAGCATCGTAATTAGGGCCTGTAAAAAAGGCGCATGAGTATCTTTGTTTAGCACTGTGAGATTGAGTTGGAACTATAACTCGATGTGGTGTAGCGCGAAATTTATCGTTCGTCCATCGCTGCATTAAATCTGCAACCAATACTATAATTGCATCAGGAATGAAGGGCGCTACAACCCATTCTCCAGCATTTGTATATACTTCTAACCCTTCAGAATCTTGAAATAAAAATGTCAGAGTTCCGATGTCAGTATGTTCTGCCAGATAAACTTTTCCTAGTTCTGGAGGCTGATATATAGATGGGTAGTGATGCCAAACGATGCCGTGATTCTGTTCTGAATATAAACTTGTAAAGTAATCTTCTGGAATTCTCAGAGAAATAGCCAAAGCTTGAAATACTTTCAGGGCGCTTTCGTGACAACTTGTGAAAAATTCCATCATCACTTCACGAAACTGAGTCGGATTTTTAGGCCATTTATTCGGTTCAAAAAAAGGATCTTCGATTGCACCAACTTCATCGAGAGTAATTTCCTTTCCAAAATGAAAGCCTTCAGTCATTAGCTCATTGGCGTTATGTTTATCTTCACTTTTTTTAAAATTATGATATCCGCGAAGATTCCGGTCTGGAAAAAAAGATACTTGTTCTTTTTCATCCTCTGGTAGTGCAAAAAAGGACTCGGTTTGTGAAAAAACTTGAGCAATTAGAGTATTAGGAATACCATAATTTTTCAGGTATAAACATCCGACCTCATGAATAGCAAGAGAAATTTGTGTAGCAACAGCTTCTTTTGCGGTTGAGTCACCTATAAGAAAAGGATTGAAATCAATGATAGGAATTTGCATACAAACGATATCCTCTTTAGTTAATTTCAGTCAGTTTCAAGTTGTAAGTGTTCCAAAATGTCCCTAGTAAGGGAGAGTGTTCAATACCTTGGATACGGTTTCGTACTGCCACCATTGAGAACGGGTTAACTAGATAAATAAATGGCAGATACTCCTGAGTAATTTGTTGAGTTTCTACATACATAGCTTTACGCTTTGCTTCATCCACTTCGGAGGCTGCCTGAATGTATAAATTACCAATTTTTCGTTCCCAATCTGCAACCTGTCGCCCTATTATCGGCATTTGTCCTGCTTGGGATTCTTGATTAAAAAAGTGCCAACCAGCTTCAGACAACCAAACATTAGCCCAATCATTTGGTTCTTGACCGACAGCAACCTCAAGTAATTGACACTCCCAATCGAAAGTTTGAGTCAATTTATTGATGAAAATGCTAGCAGCTACGGGATTAAAATCAACAGTTATGCCAAGGTTACTCAAATTTTGTTTTATGTGTACTCCCATCGCCTGCAAGGCATTATTGGTACTATTAGTCATTAGGCTAAAGCGGACAATATTTCCTTGCTCGTCTAATAGCTGACCTTGATTGTTGTATTTAAAGCCTGCTTTTAGAAGTAATTTTTTCGCTTTTTGAAGATTGTATTCATAGACAGTTTGGACAGGAGAATAATACTTGCTCTGTACAGCAATCGGCGAATTTTGCAGTTTCCCCAATCCTTTATAGATATTGTTGAGTATTTGTTGGCGATCGATTCCATAGGCAACTGCTTGTCTAAATTCCACTGTATTGAACCAACGAGACTTTATGGGATCGACCAGTGGTTGACCATTCCTACTGCCTTGATTAAGATTAAAAGTAATAGCAGTTGATCCAACAAAAAGACCGCCATTATAGATAGTAAACTTTCCTTTACTTTCTTCATGTTTTAATAATGAAAAATAATCAGTATTGACGTTGATGTAATCTAATCCTCCAGAACGAAATTGGATTAAAGAAGTATCTTGATTAGGAATAATTTGCCCAATCACGCGCTCGATATAAGGTTGTGAGTTGCCTTGAATATCTTTACGCCAGTAATAAGGATTTTTGCGGAAAATTATTCGCTGGCTCGGAGTATAAGATTCTATTGTATAAGGGCCATTGACAATAATATTTTCTGGGGGAGTATCAGTTCCCCAAGTAGACATAAATTTAGGACTGCCTTCTTGACCTTTTGTTTTGACGCTTTCCCGAAAAATATGGGCTGGTAAAATTTCTAATTTTGTAGCCCGAATAAATGGAGCAAATGGTTCAGGTAATGTAAATTCAACTCGCAAATTATCAAGCTTTTGCACAGTAGGGAAGGTACGATTTTTACCAATCATGAAGAAGTCTTTAGCGTAAGTAGGAATATCTGGATTACGGTAAATTTCATTGTAGGTAAAAACGACATCTTCAGCCGTTAGTGGTTTTCCATCTGACCATTTTAGCCCTTTTCTGAGGGTGTAAATTACTTGTTTATTATCCTTGGAAATTTGCCACGATTTAGCTAGATCGGGTTCAATTTCTCCCCGAGCATTTTCTTTAACTAGCCCTTCATAAGTATAGTTTAAAATATAAGCCGATTCTACGATTAAAGCTGGATTGAAAGTTGTCGGTTCCGTTGGTAAAGGGACAATAATTTCCGATGTTGGTATTGCTTGGATTTTTGAGGTAATTTGATGATAAATAATTATGGCGATCGCAGTTACAAAAGCCAGCAAAATTACTAACCAACGAGGACGAATTAAAGTATATTTGTGATGATTTTTTAATAACTTATCATTCACCATCGTGAAACCACTCCGCAATTTCTTATTGACTAGGTTGAGATAGCAACCTATGAGCATCTTCTAATAAAGCTGGTATTTTGTCAGCATGGGGACTATGACGCAAACAATCACTTAGATCGAATTGTCTAACTTTTTCTGCTGTCAGACCAGGGAACCAAGGATCGGCAGTATTTAAGTGGTTATAACGCCTTGTAGCATATTCAAACATATCAAAAGCGATCGCTAAATTTCGCAACCATAAAATAACTGGAATATTAATCTCACCAGGGGTTTGGGGATATCTGGGTAAACCAGTGTGCCAAGTGCGATACCAGTCTTGTCCGAGTGTGGCGATCGCTGCTTTCTCTAAACGGTTTAAAATTGGTGGTAAAATTTCATCTGCTCGATCTAAAAGTTCTATAACTTTCAAGTGTTCATCAAAATCTGATGGTTTAGATGCACCCAAGCTGAGAGTATGTACTTGAGGATGGCTCAAACAAAACAGATCGTTAAACACCATCGGGCTAAGAGGATAGCACAAGTCTAATAACTTTTGTGGAGGCTTATAAAGCATACCACCTTTATCTGATGGGCTAATGATAAATACACCCATGTCATGATGTTTGGCGGCTTCAATGGCGGGCCAGTTGAATTGATTAATGTAGTACCAGTGGAGATTGACATAATCAAATTGATTGGTTTTAATGGTTTTGATAATTAAGTCTGTTGGAGCGTGGGTAGAAAAGCCAATAAACTTTACCTTACCCTGAGCTTGCAACTGTCGCGCTACATCAAGACAGCCATTGAGACGAATGCTATCTTCAAGATGTTGGTAATTATTAATGCCATGCAGTGTTAATAAGTCAATGTAATCTAGCTTTAATAAAGCCAAAGATTTCTCACATAAATGGCGGAAGTCTTCAGAGTCAGATGTAGGAGTAACCTTAGTTTGGACAATAATTTTTTCTCTAGGTAACTTAGGTAAAATAGCTCCTAATTGCATCTCAGAAGTCCCATACATTCGGGCAGTTTCGATGTGATTGATGCCAACTTCTAAAGAACGGCGAATAGTGGCTTCTAGATTCTGTTGATTTTCATCGGGAATTTGTTCTTGAGTAAGCTCTTTATACTCAGTATAGACGTAGCGCATTCCGCCACAGGAAAAGACTGGCATTGGCAATTCTGTGCGCCCGAATCTACGATATTGCATCATAAATGTATTTTGATTAGAGCGATTCATTAATGACTTTTTGCCGCAATCAAGCCTTGCATTATTTTTAAATGAAACATCAAGTATGATTTTTCAATATGCTGAAGGTGATGTTGAATTAACTCATGTATCTTGGAGTAGTTACACGGTGGCATACTTGGGTATAGATGATGCTCTACATGGTAATTATTATTCCAGTAATAAAACCTAATTATCGGGTTAGAAATCATTGTTCGTGTATCATTCCATAGGTTGTGATTTAAGTCAGACTCACATCCATAGTGATCTGTAATACTGAAAATAAAACCGAATGGAGAAGCAAAAGTTGCTAATGGTATCCAGTAACCAAAGAACAAAATCCCAGGAAAAATTACGGTCAATCCTGCCATTAATACAAACCAACTCAATAGTAACCAATTATTTTGTAAGACAAATTGGCGTTGTTCCGGTGTTTTAAAATAGCTCAAATAAAAGTTATCTGATAAGGCTGATTCTTCTTGTGTATGTGTTTTCAAAGATTCTAAATATAAATCTTTGGTTACTAACCACCAATTTTTCCATGCCGCGAGAGGATAAAAATATGTCAAGGCAAACAGATAAGTATTAATATTAGGAAATGTTTGCCAAGCTGAGGTATCTCCTATGATTTTACCTTTGCTTTTTGCTTCTCGATGATGTCCAATATGAATATATTTGTGAAACGAAAAGTTCATCAATAATACTAATGATAAAAAAGTCCCCATGAATCGGTTAGTATTTTTTGAATTATACAAACTATAGTGAGAACAATAATGTATTGCCGCAAAAAAACAGACAAATAAAAATCCTTGAACCAACCAGACTAATAACCACACTGCCCAGTTATTCAACCAGAAACCAATAGCTGCGAAGATGAAATATGTACCAATGACAATGAATGTTTGAACAATCGGTCTAAATGTAGGAATCTGATGCAACAGACGTAGTTCTTCGTTAGATATTTTATTCTCTTGTGTATCACTATTTATTGTATGTTCAATTATTTGATTATTTTCTGTAATTTCCATTTTGCACATCTCTGTTTGCTAAATTTCACAACCATAAAATTACTGGAATATTAATCTCATCAAGGGTTCGTTTATAAGTGGGTAAACCAATATGCCAGCTAGAATACCAGTCTTTTCCAAGTGTAGTGATCGCTTCTTGAGCAGCAAAACACTGGCATTGGCAATTCTGTACGCCTAAATCTACGATATTGCATTATCAATGTGTTTTGATTAGAGGGATCCATTATATCAGTGAGTAATTGTTATGCAATTGTGACAATAATAGAGAATTGATGTACCCTAACTCTTCTAACTTACTTAAAATTTTATTTGCGCTTTCGGCAACACTTTCTTGATTAGTTTTGCATTCAACATCAGGTTTTAGAGGTATTTCGTATAAATCATCAATTCCAGTGAAATCAAAAATTTCACCAACTCTGGCTTTTTTGTACAAACCTTTAACATCTCGCTGTTCGCAAACTTCTAGTGGTGCATTTACGTATACTTCAATAAAATCTCCAATCTGTGCTTTCACTTCTTCTCGAATTACTCGATATGGTGAGATAACCGAAACCAGTACAATGATATTATTTCTAGTTAGCAGGTGAGCTACAAAACCAATTCGCCGAATATTCTCGTCTCGATCCTCCTTACTGAAAGTTAACCCCTTACTTAAATTTTTGCGTACTACATCGCCGTCAAGTACTTCAATTTTATATTCCTGCGATCGCAATTTTTTCTCCAAAAATCGGCAGATAGTGGTTTTACCAGCACCACTCAAACCAGTTAACCATATTGTTACACCACGCTGTTTTTCTCCCATCACTTTACCTCTATAATTTTATTAAACTACCAGTCTAAAAAGCGTTTTGACTGTTTAATTGAGATTGGATGGCTGCTGCTAGCTGAACTACAGTAGGTTTCTCAAACAGGTAAATCAACGGCAGTTCGACTTGCAAAGCTGACTGTAGTTTGCATATAACTTCAAGAGCTTGAGCAGAATGTCCTCCCAGTTCAAAAAAGTTGTCTTGAGTGCTAATCCGATCTATCCCTAAAATTTCTTTCCAGATAGCTAACACAACTTCTTCGATAGGATTTTGAGGTGTAACAAAATCCCTCGATGTTGGGGAGACAACAGTTTGAGTGGGCAAACTTGGAAGTTCCGATATTAAGATAAGTTCAGCTAGACGTTGGTTATAATTGGTCGTTATTTTTTCCAGCAAAGTCTGAAAATTATCGACCATCTTGGTAATAGTGGCAGCTTCAAATAAATCGGTTCTATATACGAGCAGACCTTCAATACCTGTTGAGGTTTCTTCGAGCGTTAACTCTAAATCAAACTCTGCGGTATCTTTTGTATCTCTAGCAATAAACTGCTCTTTCAAAGTGAGATTTGCAAATTCTAAATTATCCTCTGGAGTATTTTGAAAGACAAACATCACTTGATTTATTAATGTGTAACTAGGATCTCTGACTGGTTGGAGTTCTTCTATTAGCTTAATCAGGGGCATTTCTTGATGAGCGTAAACACCCAAGGCTACCTCGCGCACTCGGCTAAGTAGTTCTCGGAAGCTGGGATTTCCTCCTAAGTTGGTACAAAATGGCAGTAAATTGACAAAGAAACCAATCAGTCCTTCAGTTTCTACTCTGGTGCGATTTGCCAGGGCACTGCTGACAATGATATTTTCCTGTCTTGTATAAGAGAAGAGTAATGTCTGGAATGCTGCCAACAAAGTCATAAACAGGGTTACGCCTTCCTGTTGACTCAGTACCTTCAGCGCATCGGTTAATTTCTGAGAGAGAAGTACCGATTGACCTGCACTTTCAAAGGTTCGCGCTGGTGGACGGGGGCGATGCCTACGGCCAGCTTCGCTAACGCATGGTAGCTTCAATATTGGGGGAGTAGTGCCTAAATGCTTTTGCCAAAACTGAAGCTGAGACTCTAAGACTTGCCCTTGTAACCACTGCCTTTGCCATTGAGCAAAGTCGGTATACGCGATCGGTAACTCAGTCAACGGCGACGGCTTACCCTCACAAAAAGCTTCGTAAACTTTTGCCAGTTCTTGGGTTAGGACACTAAAAGACCAACCATCAGCAACAATATGGTGGGTAACGGCAACGAATAGATACTCTTGTTCGTCCAAACGCCAAAGCTTGCTGCGTAATAAAGGGCCTCGTGCCAAATCGAAAGGATGCTTAATTTCCTGTTCAGCCTGTTGTGTGGCTTGAGCTTCGCGTTCAGTTTCGCTGATGTGGCGGAGATCGATTACTGAAAAGTCAAAGACAGGCTCGTTAACAATAGCATAAACAACTTGGCCATTCTTAACCTGAAAAGTCGATCGCAATGTTTCATGTCGTCGGACAATTTCTCTTAAACTCTCTTCTAATGCTTTCTCGTTCAGCGCACCTGTGATGCGATAGACCAAAGGCAGGTTATAGATGGAATTGCCTGGATAAAATTGGTCAAAAAACCACAACTCTAGCTGGGTTAAAGAAATTGGTATTGGCTCGTTTTGCGAGGGCAACCGTTTTAGAGCTAACTCCTGCCGATCTGGCGCTTTAGCTGTGGCGATTTTTTGGGCTAAAGGTGCGATCGCAGGAGACTCAAACAAACTTAACAGTGGTAATTCTATGCCAAATGCTTTGCGCGTTAAAGCAATCACCTGAGTTGCTAGTAAAGAATGTCCCCCCAAATCAAAGAAGTTATCGTAAATACCAACTCGTTCTAACCCTAAAACATCTCTCCAAATCCCAGCCAAAATTTCTTCGGTGGGAGTACGCGGCTCAACAAAAGTTTGACTTAATTCCGGTCGGTTTGTTGTCGGTTCTGGTAAGGCGCGACGGTTTACCTTACCGTTGGGTGTGAGCGGAAAAGATTCCATTTCGACAAAAGCCGATGGAATCATATAATCTGGCAATTGCTCAGTGAAAAAAGCCCGCAGTTGTTCGACTGTGATTGTCTCTCCCGCAATGGGGACAAAGTAAGCGACTAAATATTTTTCCCTGGCACTTTCCCCATGCACTTTAGCTACAGCTTGGTTAATTTGAGGATGTTTGCTCAGAACGGCTTCAACTTCTCCCAGTTCAACGCGAAAGCCCCGAATTTTTACTAAATCATCTATCCGTCCCAAAAACTCGATATTCCCATCTGGTAGATATTGGGCTAAGTCGCCAGTTTTATAAAGTCTTCCGCCTCCTGCCTTCTGCCTCCTGTCTCCTGCCTCCTGAAACGGATTTGGTAGAAATTTTTGATTGGTCAAATCTGGACGGTTGAGGTAGCCACGAGCCAAACCATCACCACTCACGTAGAGTTCCCCAGGAACGCCAATCGGCACGGGTTGAAGGTTGCTGTCTAACAGATAAACTTGCACATTGACAGCAGCTTTACCAATGGGTGGATAAATCGGCCATTCATCTGGCTTTTGGCTAAAAGTATAAGCTGTCACTAAGTCTGCTTCCGTAGGGCCATAGAAATTGTAGAGCGTACAATTTTCCAGACGCTTAAACAGCTTAATCATCGGCTGAGTAATTTGGAGTTGTTCGCCACAAGCGATCGCTTCCCTAATATTTTGAAATAGATGTGCTTGCTCTCCGTATATTTCTGCTAATTGCTGCCAAAGAGTAACGGGCAGAAAAACTTTACCAATTGGGTTTAAGCTAAGTAAATGAATTAATTTATCTAAATCTTTGCGATCGCATTCAGAAATCATATACAGCGTGCCTCCCAAGCCCCACGCCACGGATATTTCGTGATAGCTGACATCAAAACTGAGGGAAGCAAACTGAAGTACACCAATACCTGTGGCCATTTTTGCCTGATGGTGTGCTACTAAATTGGCGAGCGATCGCTGGGTAACAAGAGTGCCTTTAGGAGTGCCGGTAGAGCCAGAGGTATATATGATGTAAGCTAAATTATCAGCTGCTACTTCAACTTGCAGATTACTCTCAGATTCTTTGGCGATTTCGTCCCCATCTTCATCTAACACAATTAGACGATGAGCCAAGTTGCCATCAAGTAATGACTTCCAACGTGTTTGAGTTAAGACAACTGGTGCTTGAGAATCGTTGAGCATAAACGCTAAACGCTCTGGCGGATAAGTAGGATCGAGAGGAACGCAAACTCCTCCAGCCTTGAGAGTTCCTAAAATAGCGATCGCAGCTGCTATTGAACGCTCCACACAAATACCTACAGGGATATCTGGCTTCACACCGAAGCGTTGCAAGTAGTGGGCGATTTTATTGGCTTGCTGGTTTAACTCCTGATAAGTCAAACTTTGGTTTTCATATACCACCGCTAAGGCTTGGGGTGTTCTTTCAACTTGCTCCTCAAATAACTGATGAATGCAACGATTGATCGGATGCGCTGCTGAGGTAGCATTCCACTGTACCAAAAGCAAATCTTGTTCTGCTGGAGTTAGTAGCGGTAACTCGCCTGGGGTGCGATGAAGATTGATGGTAATTCCCTGCAACAAAGTGAGGAAATGACCAGCCATGCGATCGATAATATCTACATCAAAGCGATCGCGATCGTAGTAAATTTTTACAGTCATTTCCTCGCCAGGAATCGCCAGCAGTGTGAGAGGATAATTGGTTTGTCCTCTGTCTTGTAGTTCCCCAATGCTTAAGTTTCCAGGAAGTTGTTGCAACGTTACATTTACAGGATAGTTTTCAAATACAACCAGGCTTTCAAACAAAAGTTGAGTGCGAGGAATTTCACTTACGCCTTGAATATCTACCAGTGGGGTGTATGAATACTGCTCCCGTTCTATATATTCTTGTTGCAACAACCGCAGCCAGGTTAACAAATCGGTTGTATCCGGGATTTTCACCCGTGCGGGTAATGTATTAATAAACAATCCCACCATCGACTCCACACCAGATAAAGTAAGTGGGCGACCAGATACAATAGTGCCAAAAACTACATCAGACTCACCACTGTAGCGACTTAGTAACAGCCCCCAAGCGGCTTGTACCAAGGTGGCAAGTGTGAGATGATGTTGTTGGGCAAAAGATTTTAAGGTAGTTGTCGTCTCAGCTGATAGATGTTGCGATCGCACCTCAATATTTTGCTGTTGGTGAGAACTTTGTTTTAGCGATCGTTCAACTATCAAAGGCGTAGGTGCAGTAAACCCCTCAAGATTTTGTTGCCAGAAAGCCTTCGCTCCAACCAAATCTTGCTGTTGCAACCAATTAATATAATCTCGGTAAGGACGACTGGGAGCTAAATATAACTGTTGACCGTTCTGAATTGACTCATATAAAGCAAACAATTCTTTGAAGATAACCGGCCAACTCCAGCCATCAACTAATAGGTGATGAAAACTCCAGATAAACTCATAAGTTTCATCGGCTACCCGGATTAAAGCAAAGCGCATTAATGGAGCTTTGTCAAGTTCAAAACCTTGTTTTCTATCTGAATCTAAGAAAGAATTGAGCCGGATTTCTTGCTCCTGCTGAGGAAACATTCGCCAGTCTAAATTAGACCAAAGCAAATTCACTTGTTTACGCACCACCTGAACTGCTTGTTTGCGATTTTTCCAAACAAAAAGAGTCCGCAAAGCCGAATGTCGTTCTACCAACAGTTGCCAAGCCCGCTCAAATACACCTGAATCTAAATTGCCATGAATAGTTAATTGAAACTGCTCAAAATAGATTGTCGATTCCGACTCATAGAGAGTATGAAAGAGTATCCCCTCTTGCGTAGGTGAAAGAGGATAAATAGATTCAATATCTTTATTTTTACTTTGTTTTTGTGCAACTACCATTGTTTTTTAAAGATGATATTAATTAGGTTATTGCGATTTTCATTTAAGTGAGGTACAAAATCAATGTTTTTTTAACGCAGAGGAGCGCAAAGGTACGCAGAGGTTTGCCCAATTTTATTAGCAATGTATTAATAACCTCTGTCCCTCTGCGGTTCATTCAAAAAATTAATTTTCATAAATCAAATAGAACTTATATAAACTAAAAGCTTACCAAATTTCTTAAAAAGCAGATGTTGACAATCCGCCATCTACTGGAATAGTAACACCCGTAATATAACTGGCACATTCTGACGCTAGAAAAGCTACCAAATTAGCAACTTCACTAGAAATACCGCGACGACCAAGAGGAATCATCTTATTCGTTCCTTCTATTATCGAATCAACTGTCCGGCCTTCCTCTTCGGCAAATACTTCTAAATATTCTCTATGCCTTGGAGTATCAATCAAACCAGGATTTACACAGGTAACTAAAACATTCCACTTAGCAACTTGTGAAGCAACAGTTTTAGTAAAATTGATTAATCCAGCATTCGCTACCCCCGATTTCACAAGACGACTAGAAGGCTCTTTTCCTGATGTTCCAACAATATTGATAATGCGTCCCCATTGCTGATTTTTCATTGTCGGTAGCACTAAATTTGTCATGCGAATATAGCCCATTAACTTGCCTTCAAACACAGACAACCAATCTTCATCAGATAGATTTTCTATTGCTTCATTAGAAAAACTAGCCCCTTCTGAATTATTGACTAATATATCAATTTTGCCAAATTGTTTGAGAGCTTCTTGGACTAAGTTTTGAGAATCACTTGGATTTTGCACATCAGCAGAAATCGGGATAATTTTTGCTTGAGAACCAATCAAACCTTGATAAGCTTGTTCTAACCGCTCAGAATTTCTCCCACAAATTATTAACTGACAACCTTCTGCTGCCAGCTTTTGGGCAACGCTATAACCTATGCCAGCACTTGCTCCGGTCACTAAAGCTACTTTTTGTGTTAATCCTAAATCCATGATGAATATTCCTTTAGGAAGTAGTTAGCACTGTCTTAGAAAAACTATCTTTAAGCGAAAAATGAGAGCGAAGCTTAATCACAAGTTCAATCAAAGATACTGTTTCATCAGAAGAATTATATCCTCCATAAACAACATCAGCAGGAACATAATAAACACTACCATATTCTACCTGTTGCTGTTGTTCTGCAACTGCGATCGTCAATTTATCATTCAGGACTATTCCCATTATTTCATCAGCCGATTGGCGAATTGGGATTATTCCTTTAGGAGGAATTTGAGTGATAATAATCTCAAACCAAGAACCAACAACAGACTTACACTCAAAACCTGTAACTTCATCTTGAGTTGATGTAACTTTTAAAATAGCCTCCTCAGCTTCCTCTGAATTTGTGATGCGTTTCACATCAAACGCTAACGCTATTTCTGAGAAAGGGTTGATAGAACCATGAAGAACATTAGAACCAGCTACATAAACTTGCTCAAATGGCTCCAGAATTTCTTTAGTCCCGTTGAGGTTAAATTCCAAACGTCCCGCAATTTGCATTCCAATTTGGCTTTCGGGATGTCGATGCAATTCAAAAGTAGCCCCTGCTGGAATAGAAGCTAATTGCACAACTGTGTCTTGACATTGAAATGCGATTAACTCAACATCAGAATTAATTTTGATGGTTTTTGGCTGAGGAAAATATTTAGACATAACTTTCTGCTAATTTAATTTTTTTTGAAAAATCGACCAACTCATACGAATGTTTCCATAGATTGAAATAAATTCTAAATCGTAGGCTTTCACCGCATTCTCATTAGTAATAGCGAAATCGGCTAAACCCTGCATTACCTGCATCGCTGAATCGCTGGTAGAAGGAGACAAATCCACTTGTATTTGTGTTTGATCTTGAGAGTCTGGCAATAGTTTTGTTAACAGAGGTAAAGGAGCAGGATGAGTAACAATTCTAGAACCGTTGAAAACTGCATCTTTATTTTTTTTCTTAGCCAATCCATAAACTGGAGTAGGAAATATAAAAATGAAGCCTAGCTCAAAACTTGGCTCCATATAAAACTCATTAATTCGGTCGTAAGCATGAGGGACTAAAGCCATATTTACTTTGTCTTGTAGCAAAGCTTCTTTGACATCTGTAAAAGTATCAAATAACTGAGTTGATACAGTAAATTCTTCTGAGATAAGATGGTTCTTTATGTGCTTGGCAGCGTAGTCACTACTAGTAGCATTAGGCCCCAAAGTACCTATGACTAAATTTTTTGAAGGAGGGATACGAGGTTGAAATTCAATCTGAAATTCCAGCATAGTTTTTCCTGAGTAATCATCATGATATTTTTTGGTAGCGAATCATTAGTAGCTTTGTTATAAATTACCTCCAGAAATTTAGTTTATTTGCAGAAAACTTTGTGAAAACAGAAACCGGGTTTCTAGTATGAACGACTTTATTTAATTAATTTCTGCTAGTAGTTCGTCCAAAGCTTCTTGGCTAAACTCAACTTCTGGGAAATCTGAAGGAGTATAGCCACCTGCCTCTGGGGATAAACAGTGGGTAATAATAGTTTCTAAAGCTTCTATATACTCATTAGCCAGATTTTCTACAGTAGCCCGACTATGGAAATGCTCGCTATATTGCCATTCCAGTTTCAGCCTTCCTTCAACGACTAATCCATTTACAGTTAACAAATGGGGGCGCTGTCCTTTGAGACTGTGAATGGAACCGCTAGACTCTTGAGCATATTTCCACCCAAGGGTTGCTAACTGCGTTTGGTCGAATTGACCCAAGTAGTTAAAGCTCACCTCAGCTTGGGGTAGGACTTGTATAGATAGTTTTTCTCCCCTGCTCCCCGCTCCCTGCTCAAGAGCTTTTTCACTGCGATCGCTCTCATCCAGGCTAAGATAGCGCCAGATGCCATAATCAATACCTCGGTTGGGAATACCTCGCAGTTGCTCTTTTACCGACTTGAGAACCTCTCCGAGATCGAGACGATCCTCAAGTTTTAACAGTACGGGGAATATAGTAGTAAACCAGCCTACAGTGCGAGATAAGTCCACATCTTCAAACAAGTCCTCTCGTCCGTGACCTTCTAAGTCAATCAATAAAGAGTAAGAACCTGTCCAACGAGTGAAAATCTGCACCAACGCGGTCAATAGCACATCGTTAATTTGAGTATTGTAAACTCCAGGGACATCCTGTAAGAGAGCGCGAGTCTGTTCTACACTCAGGTATACAGATACAATCCGACTGGAAGCTACAGTATTATCTTGGGCAATAGCAGCATAATCCAACGGTAAAGGAGCGATTGGGAACCGCATTGAGTCCAGCCAGTAATCTAGCTGTGAGTATTCTTGAGTGCGGGCATAATCCTGCAATCGAATTGCCCAATCCTTAAAGGAAGTTGTTTTTGCAGGTAGTTGGATACTTTTGCCAGTTTCTAATTGTTTGTATGCCTCAGATAAATCTTCTAGCAATATTCGCCACGAGATTCCATCGACAGCCAAGTGATGGATGACGATGAGTAAACGTCCGGGAGAATTGCCTAAATGAAACAGAACGACCCGCATTAGCGGCCCATCTGCTAAGTTCAGCGTTCTTTGTGCTTCGTCTGCCCTTGCTTCAATTGTCCTTAACTGTTCTGCTTGGGGCAGATAGGACAAATCTGCAATACCCAACGATATGCCATCGCTCACATCACTGTTATACTGCTGCCATTGCCCCTCCTGCTGGACAAACCGCAGGCGTAAAGCGTCGTGATGGTACAGTAACTTTTGTAGTGCCTGCTTTAATAATTCCGGTTGCAAATTTGCGGGAACTTCTAGCAGAAAGGATTGGTTAAAGTGATGAGGTTCCGGCAGATTTTGCTCAAAGAACCAGTGCTGAATCGGTGTTAAAGGGATAATCCCTGTAACTAAACCTTGTTCTGATTGAACCGAATTAATTGTACCAGCAACAGCAGCTAATTCAGCAATTGTTTGGTGTTGAAATAGTTGTTTCGGAGTAAGTTTTAGTCCGGCTTGATTAGCTTTAGCAATAATTTGCATACTAATGATGGAATCCCCGCCCAATTCAAAGAAATTGTCGTGGATACCGACTTGTTTTAGTATCAAAACATCCTGCCAAATCTTTGCTAAGACTTCTTGAGTGTGGGTGTGGGGAGAGACAAAGCCAGTTGATTCATCGAACTCGAACTCTGGTACTGGTAATGCACGACGATCTACTTTGCCGTTTGGGGTAATCGGCAAAGCTTCTAGAACTGTGAAGGATGCAGGTATCATGTAACTGGGAAGCTTTGACTTGAGAAACAGGCGTAACTCATTACTGGTTGGCTGTGTCAATTCTGGGATGATATATGCTGCCAAACTCTTAATACTAGGTTTATCTTCTCTGGCAAGCACAACAGCATCGCGTACCTGTGGGTGTTGAGTCAAAGCTGCCTCAATTTCGGAAAGTTCAATGCGAAAGCCACGAATTTTAACTTGGTTATCAATGCGACCCAAGAATTCTATATTGCCATCGGCTTGGTAGCGAACCAAATCGCCTGTTCGATAAAGCCGCTCAGAAGAGGCAGAAGGGCAGGGGGCAGGGAGCAAGGGAGAAGATCCTCTCCTCTGCTCCCTGCTCCCTGCTCCCCTGCCTCTTTTAAAGGGGTTACTAATGAATCTTTCAGCCGTCAGGTCAAGACGGTGGAGATAACCCCGTGCCAAGCTCTCACCACCGATGTACAATTCTCCAGTCACACCAATGGGTACAGGCTGCAACAGGGAATCGAGTATATAAACTTGAGTATTAGCGATCGCCCGCCCAATCGCAGGTGGTATATAGTCTTGTTGTCTTTTAGGAACAGTACTAGATGTTGTGACTACAGTATTCTCTGTTGGGCCGTAATTATTCACCACCTGAAAGGGATGAGCAGCCGAAGGATATTGATGAAGTTGCTCCCCACCTGTGAGCAAAATCCGCAAAGCAGCATTCGCCGGCCAATTTAATGATAGAATTTTCTCGGCCATTGGTGTCGGGAGGAAACTAATGGTTATTGCCTTTGACAACAACCAGTCTCGTAGTTGCTCAGGGTAAAGCCGGGTTTCATCATTGGGAAAGTGAATGCTAGCTCCAGCAGTCAGATAAGGCCAGATTTCCCAACCACAAGCGTCAAATGCAACTCCTGCAATTTGTGTTGCTCGGTCAAGCGGCGACACTGCAAAAGCTTGTTGATGCCAAAAGACGAGATTTAACAATCCTCGATGTTCAATTTGCACTCCTTTGGGTTTACCAGTGGAGCCGGAGGTGTAAATCACATAAGCCAAATTGTCAGTTGTTGCTGTATGGAGTAAATTCTCTACACTGGTGCTGAAGATTGCTGTGTCGCTATCCAGACAAATCACCTGCGCTTGATGTGACGGTAACGTTGCCACCAAGCTTTCCTGGGTCAACAGTACTTTAACTTGGGCATCTTCTAGCATAAACGCCAACCGCTCTTGGGGATACGCCGGGTCAAGCGGTACATAAGCCCCACCAGTCTTGAGAATGCCCAGCAATCCTACTATCATTAAAGGCGTACGCTCAACACAAATTCCCACCAGTACTTCTGGTTTCACCCCAAGAGTTTGCAGATAATGCGCTAATTGATTGGCGCGGAGGTTCAACTGTTGGTATGTAAGGGACTCATCCTCATAGACCACAGCTAATGCATTTGGTGTTTTTTCAACCTGCTCCTCGAACAACTGATGGATGCATTTGCTCTGAGGATAAAGCGTATAAGTATCATTCCATTCCACTAGCAACTGATGACGTTCGCACTCACTCAGCAGTGGTAACTCAGCAATAGGTTGATGGGGATTAGCAATAATCGCTGCTAACAAAGTCTGGAAATGACTTGTCATCCTGGCAATCGTATCTGGCTCAAAGAGGTCGCTGTTATATTCCCACGAACCCATCAATCCCGCTTTTGTCTGCCAAACTGCCAAGCTCAAATCAAACTGAGATGTCTCCCTTTTTACCAGTTGGGGAGTCAAGGTAAGATTAGGCAACTCTAATGTATCTAACGAGAAATTCTCTAAGACAAACATCACCTGAAATAGGGGATTGTAGCTGAGAGAACGTTCTGGCTGCAACGCTTCTACTACTTGTTCAAAAGGAACATCTTGATGAGTGTAAGCAGAGGTTGCAACTTGGCGCACTTGAGAGAGAAACTCATAAAAACTAGGATTTCCCTCAATCCGGTGACGCAGTACCAATGTATTGACAAAAAAGCCAATCAATGATTCTATATCTTTGCGGTTGCGGTTGGCGATCGCGCTACCGATGCAGATATCATCCTGACCACTGTAACGAAACATTAAAACTACAAAAGCCGCCAGTAGGGTATGAAATAAGGTAGCTCCTGACTGTTGGCTGAAGGTTTTGATTTGCTTGCTCAAATTCTGGTCAATTTGAAATTCTTTGGTAGCACCACAGAAAGTCTGAACGGGGGGACGCGGTTTGTCTGTGGGTAGTTCTAATAAGGGTGTAGCACCAGCTAACTGTTGCTTCCAGTAATTCAGTTGTTGTTTTTGAACTGACTCAGTTAACCACTGTCGCTGCCAAACTGCAAAATCAGCATACTGGATCGGCAGCTCAGAAAGGAGCAAAGGAGAACCAAGAGTAAAAGCTCGGTAGAGGTTAGACAACTCTTGGATGAATATCCCCATTGACCAACCATCTGTGATGATGTGGTGCATAGTCAATACCAGGACATGGGACTCTGGCCCCAGTCGTAGTAAAGTGATTCGCAACAAAGGGCTGTTACTCAAATCAAAAGGTTGGCGAGCTTCTTTTGTGACAATCTGTTGTACCTCTGATGCTTCTAAACCTTGCAAGTCTAGAACTGGCATAGTGATTGTCAAGCTGGGAGAAATTACCTGCAAGGGTTTTCCATCTACTGCTGGAAATGTTGTTCGCAGAATTTCGTGACGACGGATGATTTCGTTGATACTCTGCTCAAGAGCTTCTGTGTTGAGTACACCTTGAAAGCGTAGCTGGCAACTCTCATTATAAAATGGGCTTTGGCTCTCTAATTGATAGAGAAACCACATCCTCTGTTGGGCAAAGGATAAGGGCAACTCCTCAGAACGCTGTATAGATGGTATTGGCTCAAAGGAGGAGTCTGTTGCAGTCTTAGCTTCTTCTAGAAAAGCCAGGATTTCTGATTTTCGCTCTAGCAGTTGGTTTTTCAGGTCTGGGTTCATCACTTGCTTGGGAGCGCGATAGTTTAACTGGTCGCCTTCCAACCAAATTTTTATGCCTAAACTATTTAAATAAGATACAAATTCTATTGTTGTCATTTATAATACGCCTCCCTCATATTCTTCTTCTGCGTCATCAATAGCTACATTCCACTTACTGACGACAGTTAGCAGCGCCTCAAGACTTTCTCCCAAACCAGCTACAGTCGGGGATGCAAAAAAACGATTTGGCGACAATTCAACAGCAAAAGCCTCGCGCAACCGAGAGATGACTTGGAAGGCTAGCAAAGAATTTCCTCCCAGTTGAAAGAAGTTGTCGTAAATACTAATCTGGGGTATTTTTAAAATTTCTTGCCAGATTTGAGCTATTTGCCGTTCTGTTTCGTTTCGGGGAGCGATCGCTCTTTGAGTTATACCTCTAGCTAATAAGTCTCGATTGATTTCACCATTAGCGGTGAGGGGCATTTGGGATAGTTGCACGAAGTCACAGTTAACAGTTGTTCCGAAGCGATCGCGCACTGTCAAATCTGATAACTCTGGTACGGTAGAACCGTTACTCGTAGTGAAATAAGCAGTTAATTTCTCTAAACCTGGAAACTCAGAGGTAAAACGCTGAATTTTGGGATTGCTGCCATCTAAACCGACTATTAGCTGGGCTTGGTTGTGATATAAATCAGCCAAAAAGGAATATAATCCTTGTTGCAAACTCATCTCATAATAGCCTTGAGCGCGGGTGATTTCTTGCCTCTGATAACCCTGATTGATTCCTGTATCACGCCAATTTGTCCAAGCAAAGCAATAGCTGTGCAACCCACCAATAGAACGTTGATATTGATTAAAGCTTTCCAAAAAATTGTTAGCAGCAGCATAAGCAGAAATTGTCGCTCCACCAAAGAA
Organism: Nostoc sp. ChiSLP03a; assembly: GCF_034531215.2. NCBI lineage: Bacteria > Bacillati > Cyanobacteriota > Cyanophyceae > Nostocales > Nostocaceae > Nostoc > Nostoc sp. ChiSLP03a. Next base: position 24,439 of record NZ_JAVRBQ020000156.1, on the reverse strand, counting down.
ACTTGCTAAAGACGAAAAGCTAATGAAAATCCCCTGTCCTTGCTTCTTAAGTACCTGATGTAGCACCCAAGTGCCTAACACTTTGGGTTGCAAAATTGCAGCTAAACTCTGTGGCGTTTCATTCACTAGCATTTGTTCGTGATAAGTTCCCGCCAGATGAATCACGCCATCCAGTTGACATCCCCAGTTAGCCTTGGCTTTTTCCACCACTTGTTGCACGGCTTGAAAGTCGCAGATATCCACTGCTTCATAAACTACCGAGCCAAGCTGCTTTAATTCCTGATAAACCTTGACTTTTTCTAATGAGACATTTGGTAAACGAGTCCGACCTACTAATAATAATTTGGCATTAAAAAATTTAATTAGATATTTAGCAATTTCAACCGCAACGCCTCCAAGTCCACCACTTATCAGATACATTCCCCCTACTTTTAAGGGAAGTTCTTGCTTTGGTTTATTTTGTAGATTAACTTTTTCTAAACCTGCAATCAAACGCTGTCCATCCCGATAAGCAACTTCTTGCTCTTTTGATAAAACCTGGAGTTCTTGTAAAACATAGTTACCATCTGCCTGTATTGAATTTGGTGCCAAATCTATGTGACGGCAATTTAACCAGGGTATTTCTTGAGGAATAGTTTTAATTACACCGAGAACTGGAGATTTTTCATAAGCAATCTTGTCTGTTACTTGAGTAGACTGGGTGTAGCTAGAAACAAACAATAACTGTAAATCTGGGAAACTTTGAGTTTTTGCTAGGGCTTGGATAAGAAATAATAAACTGTAAATTCCCTGTTCTTGCGCTTTTTCCAGAGCTGCTAGGCTTGTGATTTCTTTGCCATACTCTTGATAATTCCATAAATGGAGAATCTGACCAATGGTTTGATTCTCTGCCTTTATGGTGTCAAGCAAGAGTTGATAATGCTCTGCATTTCCAGGAGTTAAAAAGAAGTGATTATAACCTTTTTTAGCAAAATCAGAGCCGGGTGAAACACACAAATATGGCAGGTTTCGCTGTTCTAGTTGCTGACAAACAAATGTCCCCAATCCTAACTCGTCGAGGAAGACTATAGTTAGATAACCTTGAGGTAAAGCTTTTAGAAGCTTGGCGTTCTTACGTCGCCAGACTTTTTGATAAAACCAGTCAGGAATAGTATTAGTATTATTTAGTAAGATATCAACTTGTTTGATAATTTGGTTAAACTCACCCACACCGAAGCGATCGCTAAGTTGCGATCGCTGGATTTTACCAATAACAGTTTTGGGTATATCTTCTTTAGGTAATAAAATTAAATAATCAGGATTCAACCCGATTTTACTGACGACTGTCTGCCGGATTTTAGTTAGTAGTTCTAATAGTTTTTGATCTTCTGTAATTGGCGAATTGAAGAAAATAGCTAGTTTCTCTGTTGCACTATCAGCATCGCAGACTGCACAAGCGGCGGTGTAGGACACTTCAATTTCGCCAATTTCTTCAACTACTGCTTCAATTTCATGACTGTAGTAGTTAGCTCCATTGATAATAATGGTTTCTTTGGCGCGACCAGTAACCACTAATTGTCCGTTGGCAATAAATCCTAAATCTCCAGTATCAAACCAGCCATCTTTTAAAAATGATTGACTGTTGGCATCGTGGTTATTGTAATATCCTGGAGAAACTGCATCACCTTGGACTTGCAAACGACCTATGGTGTCTTCTCTTAATACAGAGTTGTTATTATCTACTATGCGAATGGTAATTCCAGGAATAACTGAACCTAAATCAGTAAAAATATGATGATTTGGATGGTCTATTTCTACTCGTTTAATAGTACTTTGCAATCTAGATTTGTCTATCCTATGGAACAACAAAGATGCTTCTTGGTGCGGCTGATAATATGTAATCCCTGAACCCATCTCTGCCATCCCAAAAGCTGGTCTAATTGCCGTTGCTTTGAGTCCGTAAGTAACTAAATTTTCTTGAAAATCCTCCACAGCTTTACTGGATACTGCTTCACCAGCTGTTAGTAAGAATTTTACGCAAGATAAATTCCAGTTTTGTTCTGGTTCTTGTTTGAGAGAGTCATTAACTATGGCATAAGCAAAATTGGGCGCCCAGCTATGAGTAATGCGGTATTTATGGATTAAATCTAACCAGTTGAGGATGCGACCTAAGATATATTCTTTTTGTGCATAAACTAAGGTACAACCGATTTCTACACCACGAATATGCCAGTCGGAAATGCTGCCAATATGATCGAACGGCAGCCAATTCAAAATTACATCTTCTAGCGCGTGTTGATTAAGTTGGTTAGCCCCTCTGGCACGAGCAATGAGATTTTGATGAGTCAATTGAACGCATTTTGGGATTCCTGTACTGCCAGAAGTTAAGTTAAAAAGAGCTACTTCATTTGGTTGACTTTGGTGATATTGTTTGCTGGCAGTATTATCTTTTAATGCTTCAATCGTGTCTATTTTTAGGCGTTCTTCTGGTAGCCATTGCGATAGTAATTCTACTTCTTGTTTGAGAGCTTCTGTAGTTAAGATGACTGGACTATCTAAGAACTGCCAAATATGACAAAGCTTATCCACCACCTTGTTTGATTCTCTATAAGTTGGTGACACTTCCATGATTACGGGTACAAAGCCTCCCAATATGCAGCCCCAAAAAGTAGGAATAATGTCACAATTAAGTTCCATCTGCAATATGACTTTGTTTTTTGGCTTGAGTCCCAATTTTCTCAAACCGGTAAGAATTCGCTCGCCAATTTCAAGTAACTCAGCGTAAGATTGGCGTAGTTCTGTGCCATCGGGCAACAGGTAAATAATTTTCCCACCTGTAGCCTGTTGAGCAGTTCTTTGCAAAACTTCGGGTAAGGTAATAGGTGCATTGCGATCGTCAGGGAGAATACCACCGTAGCTGATGGCAAGTGGTTTTAGTTCAAAGAAATGTTGTTGTGTATTGGGCTGAGAGTCTTTGAGGATTGGGGAAAAGTTTGCGATGGGCAAAGCCCCGCCTTTGGCGATCGCATTTTTGTTTTGCCAATCTGGGAGCAAATCTGACAAATGGAGTGAAGGGATCTGCTTTCTCAACTCCTGCACTACTATCACTGCCTGTTCGATTTTGTGATGAGAATTAAGTTGCTTTTCTACTTGCTCAATTAAAATTTCATCAATAACAGGAATGTTGCTCAAAGCTAATTCGTCTACATCTCCTGTCGCAGTTAAAGGTAGATTAGACACTGAGACAAAAGCTCTTGGTAGTAATGCTTTATCGCATATATCTTGAAGATAAAAGCGAATTTGTTCTAGTGAAATATTTGAGTTTGAAACAATATATAGTATGACTTCTAGTGGAGAGAATTTTTTAATAATTACTGTACATTCGTTTATTGAATTTTTATTCAATAAAACTAATTCAAAATCATTTTTAAGTTGTTGGATTTTCTCGAAATTTAAACTTTTCCTTTCTGAAAAATTCATTTGAATATCAACCCATACTGTATATAAGTGGTGGTTAAAAACTATAAATTGAATGAATTAGTGCAGAACAAGTTTTGAGGTTTTAATCTGTTCCTGTTTTAATATACTTTCAGGCGGTATTGCATGAATTTGAATAATGGCCTTTGAGGGTTTAATCCGGTAGAAGTCGGACTCAGAGGCCATTTTATTATTTGAGAGCAATTAAGCGCGATCGCACTTAATTTAGTAACATTTTGTTCGCAGTCTCAACAAATGTAACAGTAAAATTATTCCTCGACGATTTCAATTGTTTTTGGCTGCTGCACATCTTCAAAATTCTCAGTAATTGTTGGGTTAAGTTCATTTTTTAGTTTGAGCTTTAGATCCTCTGTAATGGGTAAATCTTTAATTTCTTTGAGGAGATATCTCACAGATTCGGTTTTACGACGTTCTGTATAAATGTTCTTGAGAACTGCTTCAATTCCAAATCCCGCTATAGCCTCTCCTACAAGTGTTGTCAAACCAAGCACACCTAGACCGCCGATGATGCCAAGCGGGCCTCCCAAACCCGCCAAGGCAGCTACAACGCCGTAACCACCCGCCAAACCTGTTGCAGAAACTGCAATTACCAGAAGTATGCCAGGAAGACCCAAAGCAGCGATTTTTTTAACGACTTCATCCATTGGAGTTACCTCAAATCCTTACATTCTTGGTTAAATCTTGATTAAGGGTAATAGAATTTATTCACCCTTACTTGCTAGCTTAGTACTTAATCGAGATGGTGACTAATTTTTCATTTTAAAAAAATTAGTGCTGAGTGCTGAGTTAAGAGTTAGGAGTAGAGACGCGATTAACCCTTGTCTGTACAAAAGTTATGAGTTATGAGTTATGAGTTTTTTTATCTCCTTGTCTCCCTTGTCCCCCTGCTCCCTGCTCCCTGCTCCCCTGCCTCTTTTTTAGGCTGACAAAATACTACATAACTCATCGATTTGTTGACTTCTTTCTGTAATCAATCGATGGGCTATAGTTTGTAGCTGACGAATATTTTCTGATTTGACATTATCTATGTCTTCTAACTCACCTGTGAGGAATGTTTGAAATCTATAATAAGAGCCTCTGATTTCTTTTTCAGTAGACTCAAATAAGTGTTCTAATTCTCCGGCTACAACTTCACTACCACCGTCCAGAACAATGTTTAAAAGAGGTTTTACCCATTGCAATTGTCCCCAATTTTTGACATCGTTATACTTGTAGACACTCGTCAAGGAACCTGTACCCAAGGAAACTAATAAGATATCGTTGGTATGTAGCGCTGTTCTTTGAGCTTGTCTACTGATTTTCGCTTCTGTAATCGCCAAGCTTGCTGGATTATTAGCAACCAATCCTCCATCTACTAAATTATAGAAGCCACTAGGATTATGGGAAGTCGCAACTCGATAGGGAGGAAAATAAGTAGGTGTCGCACTAGTTGCCATTGCCGCATCTTTGAGCGTAAAACCGACACTCACCTTCCGAAACTTTTTAGATTCTATCTGTTGTTTTTCAATTTTGTTGGTAAAGAATATCGGAATTCGCTGTTCAATATCGTAGCTAGTGACAAAAACTTCTTTAAGATTATTTTCTAGAGGGCTATTACCAAAATATTTGTTGATAATTTCCTCTCTGCCATCAGACGCATATTTGGGCTGACTAAACATATCTTCAAGAGGGCCGAGCAGATGTTCAAAAAATGGCTCGTAAAATATCTCAGCCCCATATTCGACATATAATTTGACCATCTGTTCGGCACTGTACTGAGCTTGTGGCTCACTTTGAGGTATAGATGGATCTAAACTTAATTGGGGTTTAGTCAATCCTAGTGCCAGAATTCCTCCGGTTGAAGTGCCTGCAATTAAGTCGAATAAACTAAAAATCGGTTTTTTTGTGCGCTTTTCAATTTCTGCTAATATTATCGCTGGGATAATGCCTCGAATACCGCCTCCATCAATGGAAAGAATTTTATATCTAGGATTGGCTGTAGTAATCATAGTTTTTTGCGATCGCTCCTGAGTTAATTTTTGTGGTTTTTTGGGCTGTTGGATATCGGCCAGAACTTGACTTTCAGTTGCTTGAGCTATTTCGACTTTCTCCTCCTGCTTTGGCTGGGAAGTTTGAATCTTGGTATTTTCACTCTGCTTCTTTGCTCCTTTTTTTCCCTTTCCTGTAGTCGAGGCTGCGGGAGAGGGAGTTACAAGAACGGCGCTTTCTACATTTGGGGAAACCTCAATGGATTGCTGCAAGTCAGCTTGGCCAACAGCAGTTAGTTCAGTGGAGGAAACCTCTGCAACTGACTGGTTCTCTTCTGGGGAATTGCTTGTTGTCTGGCTCTGGTTCGATGATTGGGTAATTCCAAATGGAATTTCTGCTAAACCCCAACTGGGATTACCATGCAAAGTTCCATTATGAGTATTTTCAGTCTGGTCTTTGACGGTCGTTCCTTCTCCTTCGTTTAAGATCCAATAAGCGACTAATCCTTGTTCATTCCCGACTAGAGGCCCAGAGCGGTGTGTTTGGATTTCTACTGGCGGACAAGGGTAATTCCAGACGCTAATGTTAGCTAATTGACCTGTGAAATATATATTGTTGTGTAAAGTCGCGCCCAGAGTTACAGGACTAGTTGCTTTGTTTAAAGAGTCACCTGTCAAATAGCCAAAATATTCATGCTCATCAAGGTGTATAGTCAGTTGACCCCGATTAAAAACAATAGCAAAGAAGTGCCATTGTCCGACAGTTAATTCTCCATTACCAAAGGTTTTGATAACCTTCTCTACCTTCTCATCAATATATATATCTAAGTTTCCTGATTCATTGATGCCAAACTCAAAGTTATCACTATATCGGTCTGAGGAACGGGCAAAAAAAACATTGTGCGTTCCGTATGTAGTGGCTTGATTTTTTAGTTCTTGAGGATTAATCCATCCAGAAATCGTAAAAGCTGAACTACCCTCAGCAAAAACACCACCAATATCATTCCTGCCAAAATTTATATAATCATCCTGACCATCAAATGTTATAACTGATTGGCTATATACCTGTGTTGTCACGATATTTTAATCTCCAAATAAGAGTAGAACTGAAGAAAGTCCTTAGCGACGATTAAAATTTATGGCGATCGCTTGAATTAATGGGGTGTACTCAGATTGCTATCATCGTCCATCGTCGCACTCTTTACGACTGATTATACCAGTATGGCTGCGCTCCCTATTAGTTTTCATATCTCACTCACCATTAAGATTTTTTCAGTTAAAATCTTGGCAAATATTAAAGAAAATTACTAAACCTTTCTCAACTTATAACTTATTCAAAATTATAATTCATTGCAATCTTTTCAATTATTGCTCAAATATTCAAAATTTATGTTTATTGTATCAAAAACATAGTTTATTTGGATTTTTTAGTCAAGATATTTATTTAAATATTTACTTAAATTTATAGAATTATTCTGCTTTAAATCTTGGCGAACAACATAACTTGTTGACGATTGCTGTCTTAACTGTCTTAACTGTCTTAACTGTCTTAACTGTCTTAACCGAATTGCTTGAAACGCTGTTGCATTTTATTGAGAAAAATGAGATGATTCTTTAACTGAAATTTTCGGTATGTTAATTTAAAGAAAGTAAGTTTGTTTCAACGATATTAGGAATCTGTTTTTATTTCTAAAATTATTTGCGTGGTGCGTGTTGGTGTTGGCGTTAGCATCTCTGGAAGAGAAGCCTCTCTCAGAAAAGCGCAGCACAAGCGCGATCGGGAGGGAACTCTTAACAAAAGAGAAAAAAGTTAGAGGTATACTGAGTTTTTCACGCAACCAAAGATGAGTCCTATAGATTAGTTTTTATCAAAAAAAGAGTCAAATCATCAGTTACATCAAGGGTGATTCTGCTGCGGTTGCAGTAATTCTTACACCATTGGAAAATCCATTTAGTATCGTAGGAGGTATCGGGCTACTTGGTCTAATAACGGTTGTAGGGGATGCTGTAGCCGGATATGGACTTAAAGTTATTGGTCAAGCTATTTATAAAAAACGTAACAAAACTGAATTTGTTCAATTTCTCCTTAAATAAATTAAATATTTATCGATTACAATAGACTGAGCTTGGAGTTAAATATTAATGCTGAAGAAGTAGAGATTACAAACACAATTTAACTTGTTGATAAATGATTTTGATGGCTAGTTGTTACCTAATGCCAACACACTTTTAGCAAAAGGTTAGTTAGGTAATGTTAATTATTGAAGAGCGGACTTTAATAAGGATATACAAGCTAATGCAGTTAGATAATCATAGTCAGCTTTTAGTCAATTCAAATAATAAATTTCTTACATATAGAGAAGTAGAAGTTGCGATCGAGTCAAGTTTGGCTGTCGACGATTGTATAGTAATAGAGAGACAGACAGAAAATTCAAAACAAGATTTAATTGCTTATGTAGTTCCATCAGGATTATTTGTACCAGAACAATTGCTATCTTATTTGCAAACAATTCTGTCTAGCGAATTAATACCGAAGGTGATTGTGCCAGTCTCCACTTTACCATTAACTTCATCGGGACAGATAGATGAAACTGTCTTAAATCATTTGGAAGTAAGGGATACAAACCTTATACAGCAATGGTCAGAGCAAATTCAGTTAGTACCTGAAGTTAAGCAAGTAGCAGTAGTAGTTCAAGAACATCTCAAGCAGCAGCGATCGTTACGCTTATCAGACTTGCTAAGTGATTGGAAAACTCTCACAGGTGAAGAAAACAAGACTTTAGTTACACCTCAGTTTTCTCGCTCAACTATCAATCAGGATTTCGCTAATAACAGGCTAGCTGTTAGTCATGGCAAAGAACTAAAACAAGAAGAAAATGCTCCAAAACTTCTTGGGGAAGCACTGCAAAAAACAGCTATTCAATTCCCAGAAAAAGAATTAGTTTATATTCAAACCGATGGTTATGAAATTATTCAATCTTATAAAGATTTACTATTAGATGCTCAAAAGATATTAGCTGGTTTAAGAAAGCTGGGTTTAAAACCATTAGACAAAGTAATATTTCAAATCGATCTCAGTCAAGATTTCATACCTGCATTTTGGGGTTGTATATTAGGCGGTTTTATTCCCGTACCAGTTTCTATTGCCCCTGCTTACGAGCAGATTAACAGCGCTGTTAACAAATTACACAATGCTTGGCAGATGCTAGAGCAGCCTATTGTTCTGACAAGCTCAAAATTAGTTCAAAGTCTTCGAGAGTTACCAGCACTTTTAAATATAGAAAATTTTCAAGTTGAGACAGTAGATAACTTACGCCAAAACCAACCAGATAGAAATATTTATCAAAGTGACCAAGATGATTTAGCACTACTATTACTTACTTCAGGCAGTACTGGTTTTCCTAAAGGTGTGATGTTAACTCATCACAATCTTTTAAGTATGACGGCTGGCACAGCCCAAATGAACAATTTTTCCAGTGATGAGATTGTTTTGAACTGGATGCCATTAGAGCATGTGGGTGCAATTGTATTTCTGGGACTGATGGCAGTTGATTTAGGTTGCAAGCAAATCCATGCATCTACAGAATACATTCTGCAAAATCCCATTCGTTGGTTGGAATTGATTCAACGCCACCAAGCGTCGATTTCTTGGGCCCCAAACTTCGCTTTTTCCTTACTTAATGAACGCGCTAATGAAATAAATCAGCAGTCATGGGATTTATCTTCTATGCGCTTTCTAGTGAACGCTGGAGAGCAAATCGTACCGAAAACAGCACGTAGTTTTCTTAAGCTCCTCCAACGACATGGTTTACCACCTAACGCCATTCATCCAGCCTTTGGGATGTCTGAGACTTGCTCAGGAATCACTTGGTCTGATGGTTTTTCTTTAGAATCTTCATCAGATGATATGTCATTTGTAGAACTTGGGCCACCGATTCCGGGAGCATCGATTCGCATCACTGACGATAATAATCAAATCGTTCCCGAAGGGGCGATCGGGAGATTTCAAGTTCAAGGACTTTCAATGACTTCTGGTTACTATCAAAATCCAGAGCGCAACCGCGAAGCTTTTACCGAAGATGGATGGTTCAATACTGGAGATATCGGCTATATCAAGTCAGGACGAATCGTGCTGACTGGCAGAGATAAAGATGACATTATTATCAATGGCATCAACTATTACAGCCATGAAATTGAAGCAGTAGTTGAAGAAGTTGAAGGTGTTGAGATATCTTATACGGCTGGCTGTGCCGTGCGACTCTCTGGCAATAACGCCGATCAATTAGCAATCTTTTTTAGTTCTGCTGTCTCTGAACCAACCTTGGTGAAAGAATTGTTAAAGAAGATTCGGGGAGCAGTTGTCAAAAAAATTGGGGTAAATCCAAATTATATTATTCCTGTAAAAAAGGAGGTAATTCCAAAGACTGCAATTGGTAAAATTCAGCGATCGCAATTAAGCAAGAGGTTTGAAGCTGGTGAATTCGACAGTATAATTCAACAACTTGGCATCAATTTAGATAATCCTAACTTATTACCAGACTGGTTTTATCGTCGGATATGGCGGCAGAAACTACCTGTAAGCCAAAGGTCTGCAATCAATGGTAATTTTCTGGTATTTCTTGACCAATTAGGATTAGGAGAATCTTTGGGTGCAGAACTCCAAAAGCTCCGTCAACCGTGGGTTGGTATTGAAGCAGGGGTAGACTTTAAGCAACTGAGCAATAACCGCTATCAAATTGCACCAAATAATCCCGAAGATTATCAACGTTTGCTATCTGCCCTGAAAGCTAACAACTTTCAAATCGATAAAATTATACATTTATGGACTTATGACAGTTGTATTAATGAGATTTCTAGTTTAGAGTCCTTGGAACAAACTCAAAAATATGGTGTTTATAGTCTACTATCGTTAGTTAAAGCATTAGCTAATATCCAGAAATTTCAACATCCTATCGAGTTATTAGTAGCTTCTAATTATACGCAGTTTACATCACCTGCTGACGAAATTGCTTATGAGAAATCACCATTGCTAGGGTTATTGAAGGTCATATCTCAAGAAATACCAGGCTTGACTAGTCGTCATCTCGATTTAACTGTAGATGAAACTGCGGTGAATGCAGAGCGTATTTTGCAAGAATTGCATATATTATCAGGGGAATCTGAGGTAGCTTATCGCCACGGACAGCGTTGGATTCCTCGATTGGAAAAAGTAGATTTTTCCTCCACGCAAAAGCAAGATTTTGCTTTTCAACTAGGTGGAATGTATTTAATTAGCGGTAGTCTTGGGGGTGTTGGTGTTGAAATTGCTAAGTATTTGCTCAAATATTACAAGGCACGGTTGCTGTTGGTTGGTAGAACTGAATTACCCGAAAGAAGTGCATGGCACAACTACACAGAACAGTCTAATGCTATATCTCAAAAAATCGCGGCTTATCAAGAACTAGAAAAGCTAGGAGGAGAAATCATCTATGAGGCAGTGGATGTCTGCGATTTGCCAGCTTTGCAAGGTGTGATTGAACAGGCAAAGTCTAGCTGGGGATGCCAATTAGACGGGGTATTACATCTAGCAGGATCATATCAGGAGCGATCGCTCATCGCAGAAAATCATAACAGTTGGTCAGCAGCCTTACGCTCGAAAGTTGGAGGAGCTTGGGTACTCAATCAATTACTACTAGACAATCCCCAAGCAGTTTTCATCAGCTTTTCTTCGGTAAGTAGTTTCTTAGGAGGCGCTACTGTCGGCACATTTGTTGCAGCTAATCAGTTTCTAGAGAGTTTTGCACACTACCAGCGTACTCAGGGGCGAAAGAGCTATTGCTTTAGCTGGAGTCTGTGGGATGGCCTCGGCATTAGCTCTGACTCTCAAAGAAGCAAGTTGGCTCAAAAAGCGGGTTACTATGCCATGTCTGCACGACAAGGGCTGTATTCTTTGCTCGTTGGTTTACACCATAATCAGGTGCAATTGCTAGTGGGATTAGATGGTAGTAACCGATATATCCGCAGTTATGTAGAAGATACTTACTCTATAGAAAAATTAACTGCTTATTTTACCGCTAGTAATTCCTCAGTTGGGGAGCAATTATCTAAATTAGTGGTGTGCGATCGCTATGGTACACCCAGTACTTGCAATTTTGTGCAGCTACAACAGATGCCGTTAACTAAAACAGGCATCATCGATTTAGAAAAGCTTACCAGAGGCGAGTTGCACCAAAAAGCCAACGACCAAGCACAACCAGTTTCAGACATTGAACGCCAAGTTGCACAGATTTGGCAAGAAGTGTTGGGTCTTGAAGAAATAGGCATCCATGAGAACTTCTTCGAGCTAGGAGGACATTCACTACTTCTAGTGCAGGCTCAGAGTAAATTGCAAGAGTTCTTCCAGATTCCGGTGTCGATTGTGGATATGTTTAAATATCCCAGCATCAGCAACTTAGCGAATTTCTTAAGTCAAGGGCAAACAGAATCACCTTCTGTAGTCCAAGGTCAAAAACGCGCCAAGGTTCGTAGTTCTCGCCAAGCTGTTAATCAATCGGATATCGCCGTCATCGGGATGTCATGTCGTTTTCCCGGCGCTAATAATATCGATGAATTCTGGCAAAATTTATGCAATGGCGTAGAATCTATTTCATTTTTTAGCGATGAAGAAATTATCAAAGCAGGTGTAGACCCGGCGCTGGTAAAAAATCCTCACTACGTCAAAGCCAAGCCAATATTATCTGATGTGGAATCTTTTGATGCTGATTTCTTCGGCTATAGCACAAAAGAAGCAGAATTACTAGATCCTCAGCAGCGGCTTTTACTCGAATGTGCTTGGGAAAGCTTAGAAACTGCTGGTTATAATCCTCTAACCTATAATGGTGCGATCGGCATCTATGCTGGCGCGGTGATGAACACTTATTTACTGAATAATGTTTATCCCAACCGCCATCAGCTTGATATTAACGATAATCTGCAAGTAGCAACCATAGATTCAATGGGTGGTTTGCAGATGATGGTTGCTAATGATAAAGATTATTTAACCACACGGATTTCTTACAAACTCAACTTGACTGGGCCAAGCGTGAATGTGCAAACCGCTTGCTCTACATCTTTGGTGGCAATTCACATGGCTTGTGCCAGCTTGCTGAGTGGCGAAAGTGACATGGTTTTAGCTGGTGGGATTTCTGTGAATGCACCCCAAAAGATTGGTCATTTGTATCAAGAAGGAATGATTGTCACTCCAGATGGTCATTGTCGGGCTTTTGATGCTCGCGCTCAAGGGACGATTTTTGGTAGTGGTGTGGGAATTGTGGTTTTGAAGCGGTTGGAGGATGCGATCGCTGATGGCGATAACATCTATGCTGTAGTTAAAGGTTCAGCCGTTAATAACGATGGTGGTACAAAAGTTGGCTACATGGCTCCTAATGGAGATGGTCAAGCAGCTGTAGTCACAGAAGCAATGGCGATGGCGGGAATTGATGCAGAAACCATCAGCTACGTAGAAGCACATGGAACTGGCACACCTTTAGGAGATCCGATTGAAATTGGCGGACTCACCCAAGCATTTCGCGCTAGTACGCAGTCAAAAAACTTTTGTGGTATTGGTTCAGTAAAAACCAATGTCGGTCATCTCCAGATTGCTTCTGGTGTGGTTGGTTTTATCAAAACAGTCTTGTCACTGTACCATCAAAAAATTCCACCAAGTTTGCACTTTGAACAACCTAATCCTCAACTGGATTTACCCAATACACCTTTTTACGTTAATACTACGTTGAAGGATTGGCATACCCATGATTATCCCCGTCGTGCTGGGGTGAATTCTCTGGGAATCGGTGGTACTAATTGCCACGTAATTTTGGAAGAAGCACCTGTGGTTGAGCAGGAGGCAGGAGGCAGGAGGCAGAAGGCAGGAGGCAGGGAGCAGGGGGCAGGGGAGCGTCCTTACCACTTGCTTGCACTCTCAGCAAAAACTCTGAATGCTTTAGATGAATTGCGACATCGGTATCGAGAATTTTTGATATCGAATTCTGGAGTATCTATTGCAGATGTTTGCTATACAGCGAATACAGGGCGGGAGCATTTTAACCATCGTCTGGCGATTGTGGCTGACTCTAGGGAGGAGTTGGTAGAGAAACTGGCTGATTTGACATTTTCTAAGAGCTTTCAGTCTAATAACAAGCTAACAAAAATAGCCTTATTGTTTACTGGTCAAGGCTCTCAGTATATCAACATGGGTCGCAAATTATACGACACACAACCTATATTCTGCCAAACTTTAGAGCAGTGCGATGAAATTCTTCGCCCATTACTGGAGCATTCTTTGTTAGAGGTACTGTATCCTAGTCAAGGTCTTGAGGATCTGCTGGATCGAACTGCATATACTCAACCTGCGTTATTTGCGATTGAGTATGCCCTGTATCAGCTTTGGAAATCCTGGGGGATTGAGCCGGATGTCGTCATGGGACATAGTGTTGGCGAGTATGTGGCTGCAACTGTAGCTGGTGTTTTTAGCCTAGAAGATGGACTAAAACTCATTGCCCATCGAGGAAAGTTAATGCAGCAGTTGCCATCTGGGGGTGAAATGGTTTCCTTGATGGCTTCAGAGGTGAGAGTGAGAGAAGTTATTGCAGCCTATAATCAACGGGTGGCAATAGCAGCCATCAATGGCCCCGAAAGTGTCGTAATTTCTGGAGCTAGGGAAGATATCACAGCTGTTTGTCAGCAACTAGAAGCCCAAGGAGTGAAGACAAAGCGTTTGCAAGTATCCCATGCCTTCCATTCGCCGTTGATGACACCGATGTTGGCTGACTTTGAGGCAATAGCTAATCAAGTTACCTACAATCAGCCGCAAATTTCATTAGTATCTAATATTACTGGAGAATTGGCAGGCGATCGCATCACAACACCGCAATACTGGGTCAATCATATCCGTCAACCAGTGCGGTTCGCTGATAGTATGCAGACATTGCGTACTCTTGGATGTGAAGTCTTTTTAGAAATCGGGCCAAGGCCGATTTTGTTAGGCATGGGTCGCCAATGCTTACCAGATGGTGAAGGTTTATGGCTACCTTCTTTACGTGAGGGCATACCAGAATGGCAACAGTTACTCTCTAGTTTAGGTGAGTTATACGTAGCCGGAGGCAAAGTTAATTGGTTAGGACTTGAGCAAGATTATCCTCACCGCAAAGTTGCACTACCGACCTATCCATTTCAAAGACAACGCTATTGGCTTGAAAATACTGCACCTCGGCATCAACAGCAACAACCAGCAAAACTGCACCCATTACTAGACAAAAAGCTTCAGTTGCCTTTAAGCAAGGAAATTTTGTTTGAATCGGAATTTAGTACTCAAACTCTACCGTTCTTAACAGAACATCAAGTTTATAACCAAGTTATAGTACCTGGAGCCTGTCATCTCTCCTTACTATTGGGTGCAGCAGAGCTGACTTTCGCCAGTGAGTCATGTCTGTTAGAAAATATAGTTTTCCCGCAAGCATTGCCTATCCCCGAAAGTAAAGCGTGCACAGTACAGTTGGTGCTGTCTTTTGAGGGAAGTGGCGCATCTTTCCAACTTATCAGCTTTGATACAATTCCAAATGGTAGTACTCAGGTAAGTGAGTGGTTAGTTCATGCCACAGGGAAAATCTCTAGGAGCGTTAACACTACACCAGAAACGGTCTCTCTCCCACAGATACAGACACGCTGTACTCAACAAATTGCTGCAAAAGAAATTTATCAAAGTTGGCAAAAGCGACAAATTCAACTGGGTGCAACTTTCCAGTGGCTTGATTCGGTTTGGTGGAAAGAAGGAGAAGCGCTAGCCAAGCTCAAATGGCTTTCGGTAGTAGATAGTTTAGAAGATTATCAATTATATCCAGGTCTTCTAGATTCCTGCTTGCAACTGACCAGCATTTTCTTCTCTGATGATGAAACTTTTGTACCCTTTGCAATTGAGAGTTTCGAGTTTTACCAACGTCCTCAAAGTCAGCAGTTATGGTGTCATGCAGTGCAACGACAGCTAGAAAATTCCCAGCCCGATCGGCTACTAACAGATATTAGACTGTTTGATACTCACGGACACTTGATTGCAGACATTAAAGGTTTACAAGCCAAAAAAGCGACTCGCCAAGCGTTGCTGCAATCTCTTGAGCAAGATTTCGCAGACTGGTTGTATGAAATTGAATGGCAAGCGGTGGAAAAAAGTCAATCGGCTGCTGTCCCTGGTGGCAGTTGGCTAATTTTGACTGATTCAGAAGGACTAGGCCAACAGCTAGCCAAACAGTTGCAACAGCAAGGAGTTGCTTGTATCTTAGTGTCTGCTGGTGCTAACTATCAGAAAATTGATCGGCAACATTATCAAATCGATCCGAGTCTGCCAGACCACTGGCAAAAATTGATTAGTGCTATCAGTCAGCATGAAAAAGCAGGGGAGCAGGGAGCAGGGAGCAGGGAGCAGGGGGCAGGGAGCAGGGAGCAGGGAGCAGGGAGCAGGGGAGAAAAACTACCCACAATAAGCAATATCATTCATCTGTGGAGTTACCAAGAGCGATCGCAACTGGAAAACTCCCTTACCGCTATAGAACGAGAACAAATTCTAAACTGTGGTAGCGTCTTACACCTAGTACAAGCTTTGGTGCAAGCCAACTTCCAAACACCTCCTCGGCTATGGCTGGTAACTCGTGGCACTCAAGCGGTAGATAACGCATTGCCACAACCAGTCCAACTAAGTGGGGCGGCATTGTGGGGATTAGGTCGAGTCATCGCTCTAGAACATCCAGAGCTACAATGTGTGCGCTTTGATTTAGCTGGTGATGAGGACAATCTGCAATCGCTGTGGTCAGAAATCTGTTCTCCAGATACAGAAGACCAAATAGCTATTCGTCACGGCAAACGCTACGTAGCGCGACTGGTGCGGCGCAAAGCCATTTCTGATAAGGATAAACAAGTGGCGATCGCTTCCCACCAGCCTGTGCAATTAAAGCTATCTGAGTATGGTGTCTTAGATCATTTATCGTTGCAAGCGATGACTCGTCGCCCACCGCAAAACAACGAGGTGGAAATTCAAGTGCAAGCTGCAAGCGTGAATTTCCGGGATGTCCTGAATGCTTTGGGAATGTTGAAAGAATATTATGCCGAAAACATGGGCATTACCCAAGCGAGTGAGTTGACTTTTGGCTTTGAGTGTGCTGGAAATATCGTCGGCGTGGGAGAGAATGTTGACCATCTCCAAGTTGGGGATGAAGTTCTGGCATGGGTGACAACTCACGATGCCTTCAGCAGTTTTGTCACCTTACCAGCAACGACTGTAGTCAAAAAGCCCACAAACTTAAGTTTTCAGGAAGCAACGACTATACCTTTAGCATTTTTAACATCCCATTACGGGTTGCATCATCTAGCAAAAATTCAACCAGGCGAACGAGTTTTGATTCATGCCGCAGCCGGGGGTGTCGGTTTAGCTGCGGTGCAAATAGCGTTAGCTGCTGGTGCAGAGGTATTTGCTACTGCTTCTGTTAACAAGTGGGAATTTCTCAAATCAATCGGAGTTAAGTATGTAATGAACTCCCGCAGCCTGGAATTTGCTGATGAGGTGATGAGTCTGACACAGGGACAAGGGTTAGATGTTGTTCTCAATAGCTTAAATGGTGAATTCATCAACAAAAGCTTACAGGTGCTAGCTCACAAAGGACGATTTATTGAAATCGGCAAAATTGGCATCTGGGATGAAAGCCAAGTAAAAGCCGCAAGAGATGATGTTTCATATTTTGCTTTTGATTTAGGGGAAGTTCACCAAAAGTATCCTTCTTTAATTTCCCCGATGTTGCAGCAACTAATGGAACAATTCCAAACAGGTACTCTCAAGCCTTTACCTCAAACAGTATTTCCTTTAGAGCAAGTAGTGGATGCTTTTCGTTACATGGCAGCAGCCAAGCACATCGGTAAAGTAGTAGTATCGATGCCGCAAATGACTACAACAGTTAATGAAGGGCAGTTATCTGTACAACCAGACGCGAGTTATTTGATTACTGGTGGATTCGGCGCACTGGGTATGGAAGTGGCTGAGTGGTTGATAGAAAAAGGTGCGCGACACTTGGTATTAATTGGGCGAAGTGAAGTATCTATTGGCACAAAACAGAGAATATCTAGCTTTGAGCGATCGGGTGCAAAAGTGCTGGTGGTGCAAGCGGATGTTTCCGAAGCCGATCGCGTGGTTGAAGTATTAGAAAAAATTGACTCTCAGTTACCGCCACTGCGGGGAATTATCCATGCGGCTGGCGTGCTGGATGATGGTGTTTTGCGGCAACAGTCTTTAGAGCGTTTTTGGCGGGTAATGGCTCCGAAAGTGCAAGGCGCGTGGAATCTCCATACTTTGACCTTGGAGCGAACGCTTGACTTTTTTGTTTGTTTCTCGTCGATAAGTTCGCTGATTGGCTCTGCGGGACAAGGCAACTATGCAGCAGCGAATGCCTTTATGGATACCTTAGCCCATCATCGCCGAGCTTTGGGTCTACCTGGAATAAGCATTAACTGGGGGCCTTGGTCGCAAGTGGGTATGGCGGCTAACTTAGATAGCCAAAATCAAAATCGCATACAGACAAACGGGATTGGTACAATTGCTCCTCAACAGGGATTGAATGTACTAGAGCAATTGTTGAATCAATCTTCTGCTCAAGTAGCGGTCATACCGATCGACTGGTCAGAATTTCTCAATAAATTAAGTTTCAACTCGCCTTTCTTTGCTAACTTCAGCCACACAGCCAAGAAACTCGAACAATCTGATTTTCGGACTCGATTAGAGATGGCTAATGCTAGCGATCGCCAACCACTTTTAGTTGAGCATATTTGCTCGCAAGTCGCTAAAGTGCTAGGGCGTAATCTCTCAACCCTAGATCGAGAGCAGAGGTTTTTTGAGCTAGGAATGGATTCTCTAACGGCTGTTGAGTTGCGAAACCGCTTGCAAAACTCTCTAAGATGCTCTGTACCCCCAAATTTAGCTTTTGATTATCCTACAGTTACAAAGCTGGCTAATTATTTGGCATTAGAAATTTTTCCCCTAGATTTTGCTCAAGAAAGCCAAAGCACAGGTAGCGAGCAATTTCCGCTAGAGAATCTCGAAAATAATGATTGGGTGGAGTTGGAACTATGAGCTTGGTTGAATTTTTACAAGACCTTTCTTTGAAAGGGATTAAATTGGGAAATGACGGCGAAAAATTGCGTATTGGGGGTTCTAAGTCGCTGTTAACTCCTGATGTAGTTGCTCAACTACAGCAGCATAAAAGTGAAATTTTACAATTACTGCGCGATCGCCCAGATATTTTAAATATTTATCCTCTTTCCTACGGTCAACAAGCGCTGTGGTTTTTGTGGCAACTAGCACCTGAAAGTGCAGCTTACAATATGGTGTTTGCCTGTCGTATTTGTTCGCAGGTGAATGTCACGACTTTACAAAAAACCTTCCAGCTCCTGATTAACCGTCATCCTCAGTTACGTAGCACCTTTTCCAAGCAAGGCAATCAAGTTGTTCAACAAATCTGTCAAACTCAATTACCAGATTTTCAACAAATAAATGCCTCTAATTGGAGCGAGCAGGAGCTTGAACAAAGAGTTTTTCAGGAATACAAGCAACCCTTCGACCTCGAAAACGGCTCAGTAATCCGGGTACGTTTATTTACTTCTTCGCCACAGTCACACATCCTGTTGATGTCAGTACATCATATTGCAGGTGATGGTTGGTCTATGCCATTACTGATGGAAGAGTTAATCGCCAGCTATCCTGCACTAGAGTCGGGGATTGAGCCATCTCTAACTCCTCTACAGCACTCTTACATCGATTACATTCGTTGGCAAAGAGAATTATTAACCACCGCCCAAGGAGAAAAACTCTGGAACTACTGGCAGCAACAACTAGCAGGAGAATTACCTGTACTCAATCTGCCGATAGACAAACCACGGCCACCCATCCAAACTTATAACGGTGCTTCCCATAACTTTACTCTCTCCCCAGAACTTACCGAAAAACTCAAAAAATTAGCTCAAACAGAAGGCGTTACCCAATATATCCTGCTTCTGGCTGCATTTCAGGTTCTCTTGTATCGTTATACAGGGCAAGAGGATATTCTAGTCGGCGTTCCGACTTCAGGTAGAACTCAGATAGAATTTGCCCCAATTGTCGGCTACTTCGTCGATCCAGTTGTCATCCGGGCAAATCTTTCAGGAAATCCCAGTTTTGGGGAATTTCTCGCTCAAATTCGCTCCTGCGTATCACAAGCATTGGCGCATCAAGATTTTCCCTTTGCTTTATTGGTAGAACGATTGCAGCCACAACGCGATTCCAGCCGTTCCCCGATTTTTCAAACTGTATTCAACTTTATTTTGCAGAACTTGGGACAGTTTGAGCAGACGCAAAAACTTTTGTTAGAAGGTGAAGTAAATCAAGACGGATTTATCCTCAAACCTTTTGAAATGCCCCAAATGGAGGGTCAGTTCGATCTAGATTTGACGATCGCAGAAAATAATTCTTCTTTAGCTGGAATTTTCAAATACAACACTGACCTTTTTGATGAGCGCACTATCAAGCGCATAGCGGAGAATTTTATAACGTTACTTGAAGGGATTGTGGCAAATCCTCAAGAGCCAATTTCCCGATTGCCCTTGCTGACACAACCTGAGCAACAGCAGTTACTAGTAGAGTGGAATAACACTCAAGCAGATTATTCTCAGGATAAGTGTATCCATCAGTTGTTTGAGGTGCAAGTAGAGCGTACCCCTGATGCTGTCGCAGTTGTGTATGAAAATCAACAACTGACTTATCAGCAGTTGAACAATCAAGCCAACCAGTTGGCGCATTACTTGCGCTCCTTTGGTGTAAAATCAGATACTTTGGTGGGGTTGTGTGTAGAGCGATCGCTCTTAACAATCGTGGGAATATTAGGCATTCTCAAAGCGGGTGGTGCTTATGTGCCGCTCGATCCTGAGTATCCAACTGAGCGTTTAAGCTTCATGTTAGAAGATGCTCAAGTTAAAGTACTGGTAACACAACAGCAATTAGTAGACACTATTCCTCAACATCAGGCGCATATTGTTTGCTTAGACACCGACTGGGAAAAAATTGCTCAAGAGTGCGAATTAAACCCGGAAAATACCGCAACACCTGATAATTTAGCTTATGTCATCTACACTTCTGGTTCTACAGGTAAACCCAAAGGCGTTTTAGTCAATCACTCAAATGTAACTCGTTTATTTGCAGCCACAGACTCTTGGTATCACTTCAATCAAGATGATGTGTGGACAATGTTCCACTCTTATGCATTCGATTTTTCTGTATGGGAAATTTGGGGTGCATTGCTGTATGGTGGAAAACTAATAGTAGTGCCTTATTTAGTGACGCGATCGCCTGAATCTTTCTATCAATTATTGTGTCAAGAAAAAGTCACAATTCTCAATCAAACACCTTCAGCTTTCCGTCAGTTAATTCAAGCCGAACAATCGAAGAGGCAAGGGAGCAGGGAGCAGGGAGCAAGGGGGATGGGGATTCTACCCCAAGAGAACGAGAACCACTTAGCAGAAGCGGGAGACTGTGAGCCATGTTTCGCTCTGCTCCACCAAAGTAGGGCTTCGGGATCATTTCCCCCTGCCCCCTGCCCCCTGCCCCCTGCCCCCTGCCCCCTGCCCCCTGCCTCCTCCTTGAACTTACGCCTAGTCATATTTGGTGGCGAAGCTTTAGAACTGAAGAGTTTACAACCTTGGTTTGAGCGACACGGCGACATCTCACCCCAATTAGTGAATATGTACGGGATTACAGAAACCACTGTACACGTCACTTACCGCCCATTGAGCAAAGCCGATTTAGATCGCACAGCTAGTGTCATTGGTCGCCCAATACCCGACTTACAAGTATATATACTAGATGAATATTTTCAGCCAGTGCCGATTGGCGTTCCTGGTGAGATGTACGTTGGTGGCGCAGGGGTGACACGTGGCTATCTGAATCGTCCCGAACTGACAGCAGAACGTTTTATTTCTAACCCATTTGATAATTCAAAAAAATTATACAAAACAGGTGATTTAGCGCGGTATTTACCCGATGGCGAGTTAGAGTATTTAGGGCGCATCGATAACCAAGTTAAGATTCGCGGTTTCCGCATTGAGTTGGGCGAAATTGAAGCATTACTAGCTTCTTACCCAGCCATTTGGGAAAGTATAGTGGCAGTTCGGGAGGACGAACCAGGCGACAAACGTTTAGTAGCTTACGTAGTACCGCAAAAAGAACAATCCCCCACAGTCCCAGAACTGCGTCAGTTTCTTAAGGCAAAGCTACCAGAGTACATGATGCCAAGTGCAATAGTGCTGCTGGAATCCTTACCCCTCACCTCTAACGGTAAAGTAGACCGCCGCGCCCTGCCAACACATGAGTTAGACAGCACACTGCGAGAATTGTATGTTGCACCGCGCACACCTACTGAAGAAATGCTGGCGCAAATTTGGGCGCAAGTGCTGAAACTGGAGCAAGTAGGCATTCATGATAACTTCTTTGAATTAGGCGGACACTCGCTACTAGCAACGCAACTGCTTTCACGCATTCGCAACATTTTCAACGTAGAATTACCATTGCGTGAGTTGTTTGCTGCATCGACAGTAGCCGAATTAGCACAATCAATTGGGCAGTTACTGCAACAAGACTCAGAAATAACTTCCCCGCCACTTTTAAGGCGGACAAGGGATGCAGAATTACCACTGTCTTATGCACAACAGCGTTTGTGGTTTTTAGATCAGTTTGAGCCGAACAGCCCCTTTTACAACATTCCTATGGCTTTGCGGCTAGTGGGAAATTTGGATCGAGTAGCTTTAGAACAAAGCTTACAAGAAATTATTCATCGCCACGAAGCGTTACGCACTAACTTCATTACAGTTGATGGCAAACCTTCTCAAATTATTCAAACAGAAACTACTTGGACAGTTTCAGTTGTTGACTTGAAGCATTTATCTACAACAGAACGAGAAATTACTAGCCAACAATTAGCGCAACAACAAGTTACTCAACCTTTCGATTTGGCAAAGGAAGCATTAATCAGGGCGACATTAGTAGTGCTTAATGAGACGGAACACGTCTTGTTAGTGTGTATGCACCATGTTGTTAGTGACGGTTGGTCAATGGGTGTGTTTGTCCAAGAACTAGCAGCACTGTACGATGCTTATGCTCAAGGTCAGCCGTCACCGTTAGCGCCACTGCCGATTCAATACGCAGATTTCGCAATTTGGCAGCGAAACTGGTTGCAAGGGGAAGTACTACAAAGCCAATTAAATTACTGGCAACAACAACTACAAGATGCACCAGCCTTATTGTCGCTCCCCACAGACAGACCTAGACCAGCTGTGCAAACCTACAACGGCACACATCAAGAGTTTGTCCTGTCTGTTGAACTAACTAATAAGCTCTCCAAACTCAGCCAAGAACAAGGTTGCACGCTCTTTATGACGCTGTTGGCAGCTTATGATACCCTGCTTTATCGCTATACAGGTACAGAAGATATTTTGGTGGGTTCGCCAATTGCTAACCGCGATCGCTCTGAAATAGAAGGGTTAATTGGCTTTTTTGTCAATACTTTAGTCATGCGTACCAGCTTGACAGGCAACCCCAGTTTTAGCGAATTACTCACCCGTGTTCGCTCTATGGCAATGGAGGCATACTCTCATCAAAATTTGCCTTTTGAAATGTTGGTGGAAGCATTGCAGCCAGAAAGAAACCTCAGTCATACACCACTGTTTCAGGTAATGTTTGTCCTTCAGAATGCACCCACATCTGAATTAGGACTAACCGGGCTGACTGTAAATCGATTGCCAATCAAAGGCACAACTTCTAGGTTTGATTTAACTTTATCGATGGAAAACACTGCCACAGGATTAGCAGGGTGGTGGGAATATAACACTGACTTGTTTGATGCCAGCACAATTGAACGAATCACAAGTCATTTTGTCACATTACTTGAAGGTATTGTTGCTAACCCAGAACAACGAATTTCTCAATTGCCATTGCTAACAGCAGTTGAGCAACAGCAGTTACTTATCGAGTGGAACGATACAGAAGTTGATTATCCACTTCATAAGTGCATCCATCAATTGTTTGAAGAACAAGTCGAGCTTACACCAGATGTAGTGGCGGTAGAGTTTGGAAATCAACAACTTACTTACAAGCAATTAAACTACCGCGCTAACCAGTTGGCGCACTACTTACGCTCATTAGGTGTAAAACCAGATGTCTTAGTTGGTCTGTGTGTCGAGCGTTCTTTAGAGATGGTTATAGGATTACTGGCAATTCTCAAAGCAGGTGGGGCTTATGTACCACTTGACAGTGAGTATCCTAGCGATCGCTTGAGCTTTATTTTAGACGATACTCAAGTTAAAGTTTTACTGACTCAACAGCGATTTATTGACAGGCTACCACCCAATCAAGCAAAACTTGTTTGCTTAGATACTGACGCTGAAGATATTTCTAAGTGCAGCACAAACAATGTAATTTCTGGCGTACAACCCAATAACTTAGTTTATATAATTTACACTTCTGGTTCCACAGGTCAACCCAAGGGTATAGCCATGAGTCAGCTTGCCCTTTGCAATCATATCTTGTGGCATCGGGACAATCTCAAAATTGCTCGTGGAGCAAAAACCCTGCAATTTGCTTCGATTAGCTTTGATGTCTCTTTCCAAGAAATCTTCACTACTTGGTGTTCTGGCGGTACATTGTGCCTCATCACAGAGGAATTACGCCGTGATGCTTTAGCATTATTAGGTTTTCTGCAAGAGAAACAAATTCAGAGAATGTTTCTCCCTGTGGTCGGCTTACAGCAACTAGCAGAAGTCGCCTTGGGGAATGACATAGTTAATACTGGTTTGCGAGAAATTATTACGTCTGGAGAACAGTTACAAATTACCCCTGCGATTTCTCTTTGGTTGAGCCAATTAACTGATATTACTTTGCACAATCAGTATGGGCCTTCAGAAAGTCATTTAGCCACCAGTTA
>NZ_JAVRBQ020000155.1:0-113114 GCF_034531215.2 Nostoc sp. ChiSLP03a | reverse complement strand
GAATTGCGCCAACGGATTAAACATGAGTTAGCTCAAATGTCTTCCGAGTTAATCTCCTGTTTGACCTGTTATGATTTTATCCTTGAAGCTCTGTTCCATGAAGCTTTATTCTATGCATCTTCATAGAGAATTGGTATAAGTAGATTGGACTAAGTTAGAAATCGCCACGAGCAATTCCTCTGGTGCTACAGGCTTAACGATGTGCTGTTGAAATCCTGCTCTTAATGCGTATTGCTGATTGATTTCGCCTGCATAAGCGGTCAGAGCGATCGCAGGCATCTTTTTTCCTCCGACTTTTGCTTCCAAAGTCCGCACCTGTTGCATCAACATATAGCCGTTCATCTCTGGCATTCCAATATCGCTGAGTAAGATATCTGGCTTTGACTGAGTTAGCGCTTGTAATGCTTCATCTCCTGATGCTACTGCGGTGACGATCGCGCCAAACTGTTGCAGCACAAAACTGAAAAAGTCGCGGGTATCATCATTGTCATCCACAACCAGCACTTGTAAACCCATCAGGGGAGAGGAGGAAAAAGCGGCAGTTGAGAAATCAGTATTTGTGTCATCCTCGATCGTTGCACTATTTTTGATTAGCGGCAACTTAACTGTAAAAATCGCTCCTTTGTCCTCGCCAGGACTTTCCGCCCCAATCGTTCCTCCGTGCATTTCGATCAAGTGACGAGCGATCGCTAAACCTAACCCTAATCCACCAAACCTTCTAGTTGTTGTACTGTCACCCTGACGGAAATAGTCAAATACATGAGGTAAAAAGTCAGGGTGAATGCCCTTACCTGTATCGCTGATGGTAATCTGCGCTTGAGCGTCGATGCGCTGCAATTGCACATTTACTTTTCCCTCAGTCTCAGTAAACTTGACGGCATTCGAGAGAAGATTCCAGAAAACTTGCTGTAAGCGGGCTGGATCGCCCAAAACTTTCCCCACATTTGGATCGAGCATCGTCTCAATCTCAATATTTTTAGCCTCTACTGCTAAATGCACTGTTTCCATTGCGGCTTCAATGGTGGATACCAGATCGACTGGGATCGTGTTGAGGCTGAGTTTGCCTTGGAGGATGCGAGAAACATCTAATAAGTCTTCAATTAGTTGAGCTTGTAATTTGGCATTGCGCTCAATAGTTTTCAGTGCTTTGTTGAGTCCTGCCTCATCAAATTTCCGGCTCTGCAACAGTTTTGCCCAACCGAGAATTGGATTCAAGGGCGATCGCAATTCATGGGAAAGTACTGCCAGAAACTCATCTTTTATGCGGTTAGCAGCCTCAGCTTCCTCCCTGGCTCTTTGCTCAAGTTGCAAAAGGCGATCGCGTTCTGATTCGCTGCGTTTGCGATCGGTGATATCAGTTAGCATGGCGATCGCACCCAAGCACTCACCTCGTTCGTTCAAAATCGCTCTGGCAGAAATCAGTGTCCAGATGTACGAACCATCTTGGCAAAGCAATCGCCCTTCTTTAAGATCGCTCTCTTCTCCTTTGAACCACTCCAGTTTTGCTTCATCTGCGATCTCATCAGCCAGATCCATAAAATCAAATATAGAACGACCGAGTATTTCTGCTGCCGGATAACCCAACATCTGAGATATCCGCTGATTCACAAACTCTGTTCGGGTTTGGGAGTCAATCATCCAGATTCCCTCATAAGAGGTATCAACAATTCGGCGATACTTGGCTTCACTCTTCTGTAAAGACTCCTCTGCTTGCTTGCGCTGACGCCGCTCCTTAGCTTCCCGCAATGCGCGTTGCACCGAGGGAACTAACCGCCCTAGTCGTTGCTTTAATACATAATCGGTTGCACCGTTCTTCAAAGCTTCGATCGCTAATTCTTCACCCAGTACGGCAGAGACAAAGATAAAAGGAATCTCAGGACAACGGTTGCGGGCAATTTCCAAGGCAGAAATTCCATCAAAAGAGGGCAAGGCATAATCGGCAAGAATTAAATCGAAAGCGTCTGTTTCCAAGGCAGCTAGGAAATCAGCACCGGTTTCGACTCTGATCAGTTCGCAATTAATTCCCCCTTCGGTTAATATCATTTGAGCAAGCTCTGCATCTAACAGGCTGTCTTCCAAAAGGAGAAAACGGAGAACATTCATCAGTTGCTCTCCTTTTGTGGATGAGGTGCTGGAGGTAAAGCCCCAACTGGAGGCTGATTGATCACTGCCCAAAACAAGCCAACACCTTTAATAGAATCGGCAAAATCACGGTAATCTACTGGTTTGACAATATAAGCATTCACCCCTAACTCGTAGCAGCGAACTAGGTCAGGCTCTTCGCGGGAAGAAGTCAGTACCACCACTGGAATTACTCGCATTACTGGGTCAGATTTGAGTTGCGCCAGCACTTCTAGTCCATCAACTTTAGGCAGTTTCAAATCGAGCAACACTACAACAGGATACCCTTCCATTCGCAACCGGAACAATCCCCGGCGATAAAGATAATCTAATGCTTCTTCGCCATCACGTACCACCACTACTTCATTGGCGAGATGGTTTTCTGACAAGGCGGCTAGGATTAACTCGGCATCGTTGGCACTGTCTTCAATTAGCAAAATTCGCTTCAGTTCTTTCATTCACTCTCCTCTTTGGACAATTTAGGCAGCGAGAAATAAAAAGTGGCGCCACTGTCAACTACAGCCTCTGCCCAAACTCGACCATTATGCCGATGAATAATGCGTTGCACGTTTGCCAATCCAACACCAGTGCCTTCAAATTGTGGGTCGCTATGCAGGCGTTGAAATACTCCGAATAGCTTGTGGACATATTGCATATTAAAGCCTACGCCGTTATCTTGTACAGAAAAGATAACTTCGTTTTTATTGTCAATACTGCCAACAGTAATTTCTGCTGGGTTTCGAGTCTGGCTATATTTTACGGCATTGCCTATCAAGTTGCGAAGCACCAGTCGCAGCATGGAGGGATCGCCTTGCGCTTCTGGCAGTGGCTCTATGTGCCAATGGATTGTGCGTCCTGAAGTTTCTGCAATTAAATCGCGTTTTACCTCATGTACCAATTCCTGCATATTCAAGTTGATGTAGCGCATTTCGGTGCGCCCCATCCGAGAAAATGTCAGCAACTCATCGATCAGTATTCCTGCCTGTTTGGCAGTATCGGCAATTATTTTCAAATAGCGCTGACTTGTTTGATCTAAGCTTGTTGAGCTCTGGCGCTTCTGAAGCAATTCGACAAATCCGGCGATGTGGCGCAGTGGTGCCCGCAAGTCGTGAGAAACTGAGTAAGAGAAGGATTCGAGTTCTTTATTAGAGGCTTCGAGTTGGGCAGTGCGCTCTTGAATTCGTTGCTCTAGCATTTCGTTGAGTTGTTGCAGGGAGGCTTCGGCAACTTTGCGATCGTGAATGTCGCTGGCGATGCCTACCCATTTGATAATCTGTCCGCTTGGATCTCGAAATGGTAAACCCCGGACAATATGCCAACGATAGCTACCATCAGAAACTTGACGAAAGCGAATTTCTATTTCGTAGTTGGTGCCGTTAGCAACAGCCTGCATCGAACTTTTAAAGACGCGATCGCGGTCATCGGGGTGAATGACATAAATCCAGCCATAGCCTGTAGTCTGCTCCATTGTCAGTCCGGTGAAATCTAACCAGTGTTGATTGCAATAGGTAATACCACCATCGCTACTGCCCATCCAAATGGCCTGCGGTGAGACTTCTGTTAAAATTCGGTATCGCTCCTCGCTGTCACGTAGCGCTTCTTCTGCCAACTTGCGATCGTGGATATCAACACAGGAGCCGATATAGCCAAGAAATTCCCCGGTTGGGGCAAACCGAGGCACACCAGTATCAAAAACCCAACGATATTGGCCATTACAATGTCTGAGGCGATATTCGATTTGAAAATTTTGTCGGGCATCAAAAGCATGGGTGTATGTATCTAAGCAACGCTGAAAATCATCAGGATGAATGCCTTCAGTCCACCCTTTGCCCATCTCTTGCTCCAGAGTCCGCCCGGTAAAATCTAGCCAGGGTTTATTAAAGTAGTTACAAAGTTTGTCAGTGCCGGACATCCAAATCAGTACGGGAGCAGTGTCTGCCATTTGGCGAAAGCGGGCTTCACTTTCGCGCAACGCCGCTTCTGCTTGGTCGCGTTCGCGTAGCGCAGCTTGCCGTTCGCTGATGTCAGCGATCAATGCCACATACCCTTCAACTGTTCCCTGTTTATTAACCTGGGGAACAAAAATAGCATTAATGTAGCGTGTACCACCATCTTTATAAGGCATTTGACTTTCAAATGTTACCTGCTCCCCTGAGAGTACCTGTTCTACATAGTGACGAACTGCTTGATAGGCGGGTTCGCCCACAACTTCCCAAAGATGCTTTCCATAAACTTCTGCCGCCGGATGCCCAAACCAATCTTGATATGCTCGGTTATTGAAGCGGTAGCGTTGTTCTGAATCTACAAAGGTAATCAGAACTGGCAGCGTATCTGTAATTAAACGAAGTTCTGTTTCTCGTTGCCGCAGTGCTTCTTCTGTGAGCTTACGGTTGGTGATATCGCGCCAGCAATCTATTGCACCAATAATCTCACCTTGGGAATCTCGAATTGGTACGACATTGGCGATCGCTGTAATTGTAGTACCATCTGGACGTTCAATGATGCATTCTTCATCGCGGATGATTTCACCATAGCGCGTTGCACGGTATAAAGGTAGTTGCTCTAAGGTGAGGGGCGTTACACCATCAGCCAAGAACAGACTGTAAAGCTGAACATAAGATTCAGAAGACATACCAACGAGAGATTCATTTGGTCTGCCTAAAAGTTTTTGCGCGAGTTTGCTGTTAGCGATGATTGGGAAATCAGGGGGGCCGCCAGCGATCGTAATTCCCTCTGGGACGTGTTCTAGGAGCATTTGTAAAATGCTTTGGGCTTCTTCTGCTTGGCGGGAGCGATCCTGGGCTTCTGCTTGGGCTTGTTTGCGTTCGCTTAAGTCAAGTACAAAACCAATGATTGTCCGATCTCCCTGTTTAGCAAAACCAACTAGAACGGGAACTAAAGAGCCGTCTTTGCGGATGTATTCCTGCTCAAAGGGCTTACAACTCCCAGCCATTGTCAGTTCTTGAATCGCTTGCTCGCTGACCTCAATATATTCGAGTGGAACGATCTCGCCCCAGCGGATTCGACCAGAGCGCAAATCCTCGTGTGTATAATTGAGCATTTTGAGAAAGGCATCATTGGCTTCAACGATTAAGCCGTTGAGATTAACCACAATCATCCCAATAATATTGGACTCGGTTAAGCGACTAAACCGTGCCTCACTTTCGCGTAGTGACTTCAGGCTCGTCTCTGCTTGCCGTTGAGCTGTGCGGCGTGATTCGTTCAGCCAGCTGATTAACCCTGCTGTCAGCATGAACACTACCAAGGGAACTACAATATTCAGATTTGTAATGTTCTGCCCGTGGAGTGGCTTAAAAAAGAAGTAATTGACTGCAAAAGTAGACAAAAGGGTAGCAAGTAACCCTGGCCCCAAGCCACCATACCAAGCACTCACCATCACCGCAGCAAAAAACAGTGCCGCAGGCGTTGAAGTGAGATATGGATTGAGTAGCAGAGTTGCCCATAGTGCTAAGGCAACGGATAGGGAAGCAATACCATAGTGCAGCAGTTTCTCCCGAATGAATGCGCCCTTGTCTCTAGTGCCAGTAAAGATTATTTGCGATTCAGATGCCCTTGCCTTACGACTCATAACCCTACTCTGTTTCTGGAAAATATTGAGTTAGCAGTCTTTTGCCAGGTTCACCCATCTTCCGTAACATTTTTTCTATTAGTTTTAGCGCTATGCGTGAAGGAGCTGTATGCCCATTCTCCCAACGGTTGACTGTTTTGAAGGAAACTCCTACTTTAGCAGCAAACTGTTTCTGAGAAAGATTAAGCTGCTGACGAAGTTCCCGAATTAAATCTAAAATTTCCAGCTGCTTTGTTAGAGACATCTCTGTGTTTTATCCTCCCCCATAGGATAATTAGCGTAGGACAGATGTCTTATTTATTGTCTCTTACTCAAGGAATATTTTCTCTGTTTTTGTCTCTAACCGAACCGTTTGAGATCAAAGGCTCAACGATGAAGCTCAGAGGTTCGGCGATCCAGCTCAAAGGTTCAACGATGAAGCTCAAAGGCTCAACGGTGAAGCTCAAAGGTTCGGCGATGAAGCTCAGAGGTTCGGCGATGAAGTTCAGAGGTTCGGCGATGAAGCTCAAAGGTTCGGCGATGAAGCTCAAAGGTTCGGCGATGAAGCTCAAAGGTTCGGCGATGAAGCTCAGAGGTTCAAGTTTCAGTATCTAAGGGTGAAACTTGAGCTTTCCAATATTCAGGTAGTTGAAGATTTTTCGGTAGGATGGTTGTGCGATCGCCAGAAGAATGAGTTTAATTCGATCTACTAAAAATTAGAATTATAAACAAATTTCTCGGTATGTCTGTCTTGTTATTAGATATAGCTTTCATCTTTTTCATCTCCCTAATATTTACGGAGACTTTTGGTAAAAAAAATAGCACTAATTTAAAACGGTAGAATACGCCCAAATAAATAATGATGCTGCGATCGCTTAACCCGATTGCCGCCAATGTGCGGGTGCTTCGATATAATCAGGTAGGCGAGTGGTGCGATCGCCAACTGCCTCTCTAATCTGATGCAACTCTAAGTTTTTTGCTCCTGTCAAAATAGTCCCTTCCAGTTTGACATCATTGAGGTTAGCTTGTGAAAAGTTAGCTCCCATGAGGTTTGCCTGAGTCAGGTTAGCTTGATAAAAGGTTGCCCTATACAGGTTTGCTCCAATTAGATTAGCCTGATATAAGTCAGCTTCCGTTAAGCTAGCTTCTGAGAGATTGGCAAAATAGACTTCTGTTTGGTGGAGTTTGGCTGCATTCAAATTAGCTCCAGAAAGGTTAGCTCCATTTAAGTTCGCTCCACAGAGGTTAGCACCAATCAAACCCGTTTGCTGCAAGTTGGCTTTACCCAATTTTGCTCCTTGCAAGTTAGCTAAAAACAACTTTGCTCCAGAGAGGTTAGCGACTTTTAAGGTCGCTTGTTGCAAGTTAGCTTTATAAAGGTTCGCCCCCTGTAAATTAGCTGCACGCAGACTTGCACCGGAGAGGTTAGCTGAACGCAGGTTAGCTCCAGAGAGGTTAGTGCGATTTAGGTTAGCCCAACAAAGGTTGGCTCCATATAAACTAGCTTTTAGTAACTTGGTTTCATAAAGAATCGACCTAATGAGTTTAGCGCCAGTAAGGTCACATCCACTCAAGTCAGCCCCACGTAAGTCAGCCCCACTCAAGTCAGCCCCACGCAGGTCTGCTTGTTGCAGGTTGGTTTTTAATAGGTCTGCTTGTCTAATATCGGTGTTACGTAAATCAAGTTTTTGATCTTTTGGGTCTTCGAGTAAATTACGCCTACCGATAACAGTCAGGGCTGCTTGAATATCGGTGCGTATTTTGGGGAATTCTTCATAGAGATTTTGCTCCAACTGCGGCGTTGGACGCGACCCACTTTTACGCCGACTTGAGTAAATTGTTCCTTGATATTCCGGCTTTTGTTGCTCGCCTTTTAGATGCTGGATGGGTGCATTCTCTCGCACAAAGGCAGTGAGAATTTCCATAATTGTCCAGTGTTCTTGAGGAAAATCCTGAGCAACCCTTTCTAAAGCATAAATTGCACCTGTTCGAGTTTCCACCTTTTCATGGCCAAGCTGGGCAATTGCGCCCATAAAGCGCTCTGCAATCAATCTATCTTGATTTAGTTTGGCATTTTGCAAGCCAATTTCTAAGTTTTTCTCAGATGCGATCGCACTTTTCTGCATCGCTTGGGCACGCCTTGCTGCATAATAAGTATTAAACATTGCTGCCGATGCCAGAAAAACTATTGCAGTAGTTGTTAAGGCTTGGTTTCTATACTGGATTTTTTCTGGAATTGACAATTCTTTAATATTGGACAAAGCAAAGAAAATTACAGTCAACGAGCAGCCAAATATCGCTGTTAAAGTTATCAACCAATTCAAAAGAGCGTCTGTCTTTTTAGAAGACATGGTAAAAATTTTCCTTACAACCTAGAATTATTACTTAGATGTTGAGGAAAAATAGTATAGCATTTAGCAGAAATTTATAATAGGTGTCAAAGCACTTATTGAACTAGGGAATTATATCTAATATAATTTTACGTCACACATCAAGAAACACTTGCGCTACAAAAATTACGAATTACGCTGAAAATAGAGAATGAGAAAAGACGCGATTAATTGCGTCTCTACTAAAGAATAGGGAAAATTTTTTCAATCAGCAATTAAGCGGATATGATATTACTCAGAAAATTTGGTTTCTCTGAGGTTTGCTTCATCAAGTATGGTGTTATGGAGAATTGCTCCATGCAAGCTAGCTAGATATAAACTGGCACGATGCAGGTTAGCTTCAGAAAGATTAGCTTTCTCTAGATTAGCTGCACTGAGGATTGCTCCTTCTAAGTTCGCTAGATATAAATTAGCTCCTTGTAGATTAGCTGCACTAAGTATTGCCCCCGCTAGATTTGCTTCTCTAAGATTAGCCCCAGCTAGATTTGCTTGATAGAAATTTATCTGTTGTAGATTTGCTCCTTTCAAGTTTGCTCCTCTGAGATCCGTGAAGCTCAAATCAAGTTGCTCATTTACTGGGTCTTTGTTTGCATCTCTTCTGGCGATAACAGTCAGCGCAGCTTGAATATCTAAACGAATTTTTGTTGACAGGTGGCTGGTTATTTCCTTTTGGGGCATATAAGGAGCATTTTTTCGGACAAAACTAGTAAGAATATCTAGGATCGTCCAATGGTACTGTGGATAGCTATAAGCAATTTGTTCTAAATCATTAATTACAGCTAGACTGATTTCTGGAGTGTTATTTTCTAGCTGTTCGCTTGCTATTCTGAAGCGTCGTTTTAGCGACTGATGCTGATTTTGTTTAACTTGTTTCTGAAAAACAGGTATCCGCAGAAAGATTTGGGATAGTTGGATGTGACTTCTTGATAAAATATTTTTCATAGGATTAAAAACATTGATAAATAATGTAAATAAATTTAAATACTTAATTTTTTTAAATCTTGAATTATGACTTATAAATTCTTTTTCAAGAAACTAAAAAAATGGAAAACATAACTTTTGATTAAGTAGGCATTCCCAATAATCAGTTGTATTCACAAATTTTTAGTTTTATGGAAAATTAACTCTTATTATGATATTTTTGATTTGTTTATAATCATTGATTAACTAAAAATGACTATTAAACCTCAGCAAAATATACAATCAACAGTTAAAAATTTGGTGTTAATTGGTGGCGGTCACAGCCATGCTATTGTTATAAATATGTTCGGTATCAAACCGTTAACAGGAGTACGTTTGATACTGATTACCACAGCATCAGAGACAGCCTACTCTGGGATGTTACCAGGACATATTGCCGGATTTTATAGCCACAATGAATGCCATATTGACTTGCAACCCTTGGCGAACTTTGCTCAAGTACAATTGTATATTGACACAGTAGTTGCCCTTGACTTAAAAAACAACAAAGTTCTTTGTGATAACGGACTTGCGGTAGATTTTGATGTGCTGTCTATTGATATTGGCAGCACTCCAGCCATACTGTCTGTATCAGGTGCGGCAGAATATGCGATCGCAGCTAAACCAGTATCGCAGTTATTAGAGCATTGGTATGAACTAATTGAAGCTGTAGGTAAAAATCCTCAAGAACCAATTAGCATTGCGATCGTAGGTGGTGGCGCTGGCGGTGTAGAATTAGCGCTATCGATGCAATCTCGTTTACATCGGATTTTGGATGAAACTCAACAACCTATTCAAAACCTAGAAATTCATTTATTCCAGCGTGGACAAGAACTGATGCCCAATTATCATCAATCAGTACGGCATCAACTTCAGCAAATTTTAACTGATCGAGGGATTAAGTTACATCTGGGAGAAACTGTGTGTAAAATTGCACCTAAAACCCAGAATAAAGCTAAAGAAATATTTGAAATTAAATGTGAATCTGGTTTGATAGTAGAGTGCAATAAGATTTTTTGGGTAACACAAGCTTCAGCACCCGAATGGTTAAAAAATGCTGGACTAGGAACTGATGAGCAAGGTTTTATTTTGGTAGAAGACACGTTGCAATCTCATACGCACCCGCAGGTATTTGCATCTGGTGACATTGCCACAATGGTAAATCATCCGCGTCCGAAAGCTGGGGTATTTGCTGTTAGACAAGGTAAACCTTTGTTTGAGAATTTACAGCGAATTTTATTAGGCAAGTCGCTCAAACCTTATAAGCCACAGAAACAATATTTGAGTTTAATTGGTACAGGAGACAAACGAGCGATCGCAACACGAGGCATCTTCACTTTACCACCCCACAAACTCTTGTGGCATTACAAAGATTGGATTGACCGCCGCTTTATGGAACGCTTTCGCTTTGAAGAAACAAAAGAGTAGAAAGTGGGTAAGAAGCAAGGGGCTAGAGGGAGAATAAAATTACCTCTTTCCCCTCTGCCTCTTTCCAATGACAAATGACAAATCCCCTCATCTAAGCTGTTCAATAAGCTCAACAATTTGTTGGTAATACTGGATATTCCCTTCTTGATAATACAAGTCTGCGGATTTCTGAAAATCTCTAATTGCTCCTTGATAGTCTCCCAAATTTTGGTAGACATCTGCCCGCAGAATGTAAGCTGAAGCCCAATTAGGCTGACGCTGTAAAGCTTGATTTAAGTCTGCAAGCGCTCCTTGTAAGTCTCCCAACAAAGAACGACTACGACCCCGATTGTACCAGTCTTCGGCAAAGCTGGGGTCGATCGCGATCGCTCGACTGTAATCTT
Source organism: Nostoc sp. ChiSLP03a (assembly GCF_034531215.2). Taxonomy (NCBI): domain Bacteria; kingdom Bacillati; phylum Cyanobacteriota; class Cyanophyceae; order Nostocales; family Nostocaceae; genus Nostoc; species Nostoc sp. ChiSLP03a. The sequence continues at coordinate 102,264 of NZ_JAVRBQ020000155.1, read as the reverse complement.
CTATTGCTTCTTGATAATCTTCTAGGGCATAGCGAGCATTAGCGCGATCGCTGTAAAATGCAGCAGATTGGGGATTAAATTGCAAAGCTTGGGTGTAATCTGCGATCGCACTTTCATAAGCTTCTAAAGCATAATGAGTGGAACCTCGGTTGTAATATGCTTCAATTAAATCAGGATTAATTTTTAATGCTTGGTTATAATCTGCGATCGCTCCTTGTTCATCTCCTAAAAGACGACGAGCATTTCCCCGATTGCAATACGCTTGAGAAAAGTCAGGAACAAGCTCTATGGCTTGAGTGTTATCATCAATTGCACCCTGTAAATCGTGCAGGGCTTCACGAGCAATACTCCGACCATAATAAGCTGCGGCTAAATTATCATTAATTTGCAATGCTCGATCGTAATCTTTAATAGCGCCTTTATAATCTCCTATAGAACGACGAGCCGCCGCCCGATCGCAATATCCTTCTGCTAAATTAGGATTGAGTTGTAATAGGCGATTGCTATCTTCAATTGCACCTTGATAATCTCCTAATCGCCGACGAGCATTTGCGCGAAAGCCATATACTAAAGCTAGAGTCGGATTTTCTTGTAATGCTTGGTCATAATCTGCGATCGCACCTTGATAGTCTTCAAGAATACTACGAACCAGACCTCGCTCACAATAAGCTTGCACATCATCAGGATTCAGCTTTAATGCTTGGTTAAAATCTTCAATTGCTTCATGATAGTTTTTGAGGTGAGCAAGCACTAAACCCCGATTATAGTACGCTCCGGCAAAGCTGGGGTTGATTTTTAGAGCCTGGTTGAAATTAGCGATCGCACTTTGATAATCTGCTAAAGCGTAGTAGGCATTACCTCGGTTATGATATGCCTCTGCCAAGTTAGGATCTAATTTTAATGCTTGGTTATGGTCAGCGATCGCTTCTTGATAATTGCCTAAAATATGGTGGATGTTACCGCGATTGCTGTAAGCTGCGGCAAAATGGGGATGCCATTGTAAAGCTTGCTGAAAATCTGCGATGGCTCCTTGACGATCGCCACGTTCAAAACGAGTTACGCCGCGATTATGATAAGCATTGGCAATATCAATATTGATATTATCAGCTAATTGGGTACTCATTTCGATTGTTTGGATATAATCTGCGATCGCTTTATCGTAGTTTTCCAAAGCAAAGTAGGCATTGCCGCGGCTGTGGTAAGATTGCGCCAGATTGGGATCGATTTGTAATGCGACGTTATGATCGGCGATCGCGCCTTGATAATCGGCTAAAAAGTAACGAGCATTAGCGCGGTTGTAAAAGGCTATGGCAAAATTAGGATTAATTTCGATGGCGCGATTGAAGTTAGCGATCGCATTGCGATAATCTTTGAGTTGACCGCTTAAAATCAGCCCTAGATTATGGTAAGCTTCGGCATAATCAGGATTTAACTTGATTGCTTGGGTGTAAGCTGCGATCGCTGCTTGATAATCTCCTTGCAAATTTTGGTTTAATCCTTGGTTAAAAAAATCTTCCGCATTCATATAATAATTTTTTGGCTTTATAAAGAGCGCTAGATTTTCACCCAGCACTCTTAATTTACTTACTATTTTTGACCCTGATTAACTCTTCTTTCCAATTCAGCTTCAGCCTCTTCAATCGACATTAGTCTTGGATTTGGATTAGCCGCGTGCAAACGGTCAACATACGCATGAAAAGCTTCAGTCTTTTCAGGGTTTTGCAATACATAAGCTCGTAATTCAGCATCCGTCATATTTGCAAAATTGGGCTGTGTCATTTTGTAACCACCTCCCCGTTAGGATAAATCTCTATCTCTATTGTCTCTCCAACCAACATTACTATGCGTTTTGTCCTTTCGTCCATTCGCATCAGATTTATTGGTCACAGCAAATTGGTCATCCTTACTGACATTCGATAGAAGGATTTCAACTGCTCTGGCGTTGGCTCCATTTCACCTTGTTTATTATTCAGAATTTACTCAACTCGTTTATCTTAGAGTTTTTGGGGTTCCGTATTTTCTCATAACTCAATTGGTATTACTATATCGTTGATAACGGAAGAGTAGGCATAGACACCATCTGGTTGGACTTTTCAGACTTCGTTTGCATAATTTCAAACTTCCAATCAGAAGAATAATCAGGCAATTCATAACCAACACTCTTAACATGAGCCAGCATCAACTCATCTCGTTGATGCCAAACAGCAAATATTTTCTCTCTGCCATCATATAGTGTTTCTAAATCAATTTGATAAACCTGATTCACTAGTTTTAGCTTCAAACCTAATAGATTTAGTAGTCGACCAAGTATTTTTATGGCTGAAACTTTTTCTTTCTCGCCGACTAAATTAATACCAAGCGCTCTTTTAATATGCTTACTATGCTGTAAAACAATATTTTTCAGCAATATTAAATCTGTATCGTTCTCAGTAAATTCGCGTTTTTCTTCGAGAAACTGAAGCATTCCTAAAGCTCTCATAGCTTCAACTTTAAGCGTATAAGTTTTTAAATCTGGGAGAAAAACTTTTCCTTCACCCCAACATAATTGCTGATGCCATTCTTGTTCATCCCTAACGTGAAAATACTCGCTCTCGTGAGTTAAATAATAGTGGATTAACAACTGACGATAATATCCGTGTTCATCTTGCAATTTCAGCCAAGGAGTAATTTCTACACCATACTTTTGCCTGAGAATATATTTGTTAATTTGGTTGCGTTCTCCATCCGTTAGAGAATGCTTAACTAACATCTGCTCATATTCTACATAATCGATATCTTTAGCATTGGCGACAGCAGTTGCTACTGATAGTTGGTTTTGCTGCTTAATTTCTTTAATTTTACGTTTAATTTCTTTAGCTTTTTGACGACTTTGTGCCCAATCTTTTTGAACTTTAACAATTTCTAAAATTAACCTTTTGCGGGTAGCTAAATCATCGACATCGGTTGCCAAAAAGGCCAGACGTAAATCTCGAATAATATTATTGTGAACTGCATTACTCCGCACCTGAATTTGATGCCCATCAGCAATTAAATTATCTTGCATCGATTGCCGATAGAGGCGAATAGAAGCATTTACTCTTGCAGATAACTTTGCCCAAGTTCGTAAATGAATTGGATCGTAAACTAAGGGCAAATCCACATCTATTTTATGTAGAGGACTCAGCAAAGCTAAGTTTTCTTTTTGATTTTCTTGATACCAATCAGATAGCAAGCGATAATTTGTACTACCACTACCAATTAAACCTATACCTCGTTTAGCACACCAGACAACACGCGGTACATCATCCCGGACTCTTGCTAGCGCTTGTCTTGCTTCCGAGTCAGGAATTACCCCTTGAAAAATGCCATAAACACGGTCGAAATGTTGGACATCAATACTAATTCCCGTACCGAGACTAGGAGTAACAAAAACGCCGTCATATTCCGATATTTTTTGATTAATCGCTGCGATAAAATCAACTGCTGCATGACCAGGTGTATTTGTAGTGTGACTACTAACTACCAGAGTTTTAGGAAATTGCCGCCGTAATTTTTGTAGTCTTTCTTGCAAATAACGTTCAATTGTTTCACAACTATAACGCCCAGCGCGACTATCGGTAGTAACATAACATTTACGTCCAGCAAGTAAATCTAATTCTAATTGGTGAATTAGCGGTGTTGGGTTTGGTGAATCATAAAAAGTTACGTCCCAACCTTGTTGAGGCTTCCACTGATTGAGGACTACCCAAGGTGTTAATTTAATTCTTGCCAATCCCTGCAAATATTCTAGTGAAACATTTGACAAATCAGCATCTTGAGCAATTACTAACCCTCCACTTGTTAAAACTGTCTCTATTAGTTGCTGGAATATTTTTAATATTTTTACACGTTTGTGCTTACAAGTATTACTCTTTAAAAGATGCCATAAAGATTGCTCCACTTCATCTAGAATTATTATTGCTCCTTGCCAATGTTCTGGATTAAGTTTCCAAATCGAATCAACGCACAAACCAAGAGATTGCTGAGGGAATAGAGAGCGTAGGATAGGAGGAGCGGGGCTAAGTGTTTTATTAATATTTTTCTTTCCATCTTCTTTATGTGTTCCCCATTGAATACCAATCTTTTCACACAAGAATCGTCCAAGTAAGATTCTGTGAGTAATTAACAAAACGGGTTGATTTCGACTTTTTGCTTGTTGAACAACGCCTTGCAATGCCGTAGTTTTCCCCGTTCCTTTCGCTGATTTGACTCCTACTAACCCGGAGGTAGGGAAAGGTATTTCACCTATATAAGGACGGTTAAAGGTAAGTGCAGCAGGAATACTTAACTCGGTGTGGGGTTTGGTTTGAGCAAGATAAATTTCTAAATCAACACTTTGGCGATAAACTCTCTCAAAACTATTTGCACCCTTAGCAACAATAAACTCATCAACCCCTTTTTCTATTCCTGGAAGTTCGATGACTTTTACAGGACAATTTTTTTGCTGAAATAAACAGCCAAGTTGAGAAATAGCATTATTTACAGCAGCAATTGTTTTGGGTTGAGTTTCAAAATCAAAGCAAATGTAAAAGCTGCGCTTTGTAATCGCAAACGCGGCTAAATCAGGAATTAGCTGACGACGGGTAACTTTACCAAATTCATCTTTCACAACCCGATAACCACTAGTAATTCCGGGAATGGCAATGGCTACATATCCTTGCGTCAACAATGTGGCTGCTTTCTTTACACCCTCGCAGATGATAAGGGGAATGTTCTGTTGCATCACCCATTGCCAAAAGCCTTCAGCCTCACCATCAGGAGTAATGGTGATATTATCAGGCATGACCAGATTGTAACGCCCAGCGACTTGCTGCCACACTTGCAACGTTACCCGCAAACAAAACACTCGCGTTGGCGTGCTAGGGGGATGCTCGTATTTGATGGACTTGCCATTGTGATTTTGTCGGGGTTGGTTTGGCTTAAAGCATCCCCATTCCATCATTTGCCAATTATTTAGAGGGTCTAGTCCCGAACACCACCAACCACCTTCTGTAATGTGAGCGTAACGCTGCAACCAACTACTTTTTACCATTCCGGTATTGGTGCGGGGGAGTAGCTCAGAAATTAACAGGTACTCATAAGCTGTTACACCTTGGAGCGACCTAAAATTGAGATGCACTAAGTGTAAGTCTATACCACTACTCTTGACTAATTCTTCAAGGTGTTGGGGGTGTAAATAGTGCAGATGCATAGGGAAAGGCGCGAAGGGAAGACAATGAGATTAAAACAGTAACATGCATCTGCTTTTTTTTAATACGCGAGATTGCGATGCTTTGATGATGCTTTTGTTACTTCGTTCCCGGAGACACATCGGTTAGAACTGTAGTGGGTTATTCTGCCTATTAGATCCCCGAAGTAATAATTTTGTATTGTGATATTTGTTCGCTTTTAATTTTTATTTATCAGTAAATTTCTGCGTTAAGGAATGCGATCGCCCTATAACATCGCTATAAGGTAATATCTTCATATACTTCAGCAAAAGCTTTACACTGAGCATCCACTCTATATCACGCCTGTAACCTCTCTGAATAAATACAAAACGCTCATTCTACATAGCCCTTGAACTCTGCTCCAAAGGTTTGAGATAGTCTTGAGTATTAATTTTTCTTTGCGATCGCAGCTAATACAGATACTTCAACGTAAAACTTTTACTCCAGTAGTACGGTAACTTCTCAAGCTGATTGGAGGTAAAATAAACAACAACTTTTAAAATAAGTTCAATCTGCTTTATAAACCCTTTGCTTTTAGTTGCGAATGTAGGAAATATGGCTTTGTACTTTTTCATTTTTCCGTGTGCTTGTTTCATCACTGGCTATTTTTTATTCAAAAATAGAAATAATGAAATCTCACATTTAGTGACTGTATTTGCAGCTATCAGCCTGATTTTGGGTTTAATGTTAGCTCCTTGGCAGATTTTACTTCTACTATTAATTCTTATTCTTATCAGTGCAAGCTATGAGTATTATACAAACAAAATAGTCAGCAGAGAAACACAATCTACACAACAGCCAGTACTCAAATCAGAACCAGATTATCACTTAATCTACCGTGGAGCTTCCTATCGTCATGACCTCAACCCCAAATTAGATGGGGAAACCACAGCATCAGTAACCCATAAGTTGAGCTTTCGGGGATGTACTTATGTTGTTGGCGCCGATCCTAATATCCAATCGACTGGAATCATTACACCACAAGCAACTCATAAGTTGAGCTTTCGGGGAAGCACCTATTCTATAAATAGAACTACACACAAAGAAATTAAAGAGCAAGGTAGTTAGAAACTTGGTGCAAGTCTTTGAAAGTTTACATTTTATTGGCTCATATCTTCCAAATCCAAGAGGCGATGTCTACAATGGGCGATGACGATCGCTAACACTACACTACCGATGAGGTACTGGTGCTATTTATGCCAAATTCTGCTATAGCACCTGCAATTTAATGTCATTATAGACTTTATGCCCAGCAACATGCGATATCAAGAGACAGCCTAGCAGCGATCGCACATCCTCGACTATTGCCTACCGAACTCAATGCTGCTTGATTATGCAATGCGCTATAAATCACAACCATTTTCCGAAATACCTCATACAGATACTTTGAGAAATGGTATTAATCTATGGCTTTGTCAAGATTCATAAACGCGCAAATAATGTTAAAAAATAAGAAAATATTGTGGAAACTACTGTTGAAAAAGTTTATTTTTTATATGAGTGGAATGGAACTTCCTTGATAAAAGAGATATCTAGTTAGTTTGATTGTTAACTATTCACTCTTTGGGGACGCGGTTAGTCTCTAGAAATAGACAACATATTTTTAAACTGTAAAATTATGTGGAAATCAAAGTTAGTATTTAGATTGATACTGTCGGCTGCGGCGATTGCCACTAGCGTGCAGCTAAGTTCAGTGAGTAACTATGCTATTGCTGAAAGTACATCTTCCAATCCGACTGTTGAATCTGGGCAACAAAATCAAGCTTTAGAAGATGCTAAGGTTGCAATAGCAGGAGTTGGTATAGGAGCGATCGCAGGCTTACTAGTTTCTGGTTTATGGTATCAGAAACGTCGTTACCACAAAATCCAGTCACGTGCCAAAATAAACCGCTTTCGTGAAGAATTTCTCTGCGGCTCTTTAGCAGATTATTATTTATCTAATTATAAAGCAAATTCTTCACCTACAAATTCTCGAAAAACTTTACCAACACCCACTAAAGAAGAATCCCCTACTTCTGAGGAAACTTTCGTAACGCCAACTAAAGAAGAAATATCCGATCCATCTACTTCTGAAACAAATAATCTAGCAGCAGAACCTATGCTAACCGCACTATCTGACTGCTACCACAAGTTAATTGAGGAAATTGTTAATACTGACCTCAAAGATAAAATCAGTTCTAAAGACTATATATATCGTCAATTAGTAGAAAATGTGAGTAGTGATAATGGTGAAATCTTTGAACGCTGTTTGAGCGATCGCTTGCATTCCACCCAATCTGAACTACATAAAGTAATAAATTCTCCGAGTTTATTCCAAAAAGAGACTCCTGAGTTAAAGAAAGCTCGTTTAAATCGCACCTTGAAGGCATTACAAACTATTCAAGGAGAATGGGAACGAGTCCAAAAACAAACACTAAATTAAGCTTCAGTTAACCCAACGGTGCAAGAAATTCTCACAGACTGAAAAGCAAGAAACTTTTCAGTCTTGTTACAAAACCGAACTAACATTATTAAATTTATTGGTGTGGACGGTTATGATTACTTGCTATAATTGCGAGAAAAATACAAGCGATCGCACTAAGTTTTTGCGATAGATGGATATTAAGTTTAGGTATTTATTAACTAAATTCTGGATGAAATATAGAATCTAAAAGTTTATTTTCTTGGGGCTGGGTTTCATCCTTATTCGTTAATTCCCAACTCCTGACTTAGTTCGTTAATATTCTGAGGTTTTAAAGTTCTAGCTTTTGCTCTTTCCAAAGCAGTTAACAGACAGACTGCATTTTTAGATGAACGAAGTAAATTAGATGTTTCTAGTAAGCTATCTAGTTCATCAACAGCAATTAGGGCGACGTTTTCGCCTTCTTGTCGCGTTATAATTACCACTTCTCTATCTGCAATTACTTGATTGCAGAGTTCAGCTAGGTTGTTATACCAATTTAATGTGAAGTTGCACATATCTTGATCCCCCTAAATCCCCCTTGAAAAGGGGGACTTTGATAGATGTTTTTCCGGTTCCCCCCTTAAAAAGGGGGGTTAGGGGGGATCGAATTCTATGCAGCTTTATAAAAAATTGGTATTACGAGCATCAGTCAAGTTTGTTTGCTTGGACATGGTGGGAGATTTCCTAATACTGTAGGCTTTACAGTACATAATAGCTTGACTGGTTGGAAGCGCGATTGCTATTACCTTTTCTTCATTTACTGTCAAAACAACAGATTATCCTTATATCTTTCACTCTAAGCCAAGGTTAGTTTATCTCACATTTCAAAAATTGAATAAATTTCTCTAATCCTTTAAATATATCAGGGTAATTTGTTTGCACTTGTATCTCTTCTTCTAGCTCTGGAAACTCATCTAATATGTCTTCATTTGCAATATTCAAATAAAATGTAATCGTAAGAATAATTTTTTCTAGATCATCTATTGCAATAGGATTTGAAGGTTGAGAAATGGAATAGGGACTTATATGGACAAAGTTGGATAGATACTTGTATAAAAAGCTGTATCTTTTATTAATCTTTTCTTTATTCTGCTCACATACAGGATTAATTTTTACTAATCTGCTTAAAAGTACATCATAATGGTTTATAAAGCATCCATTAGCCTTGCTCACAGCTTTATCGAAATCCTCAGAAAATAAATCTTTACATTTTCCATCCTTAAGAAGATTTTTATATTTTTCATTTTGTAATTCTATTTGTTTATAATATTCATTTTTATGAATTTTGTTTTTTAATTCATCTAATTGTTCTCCTAGCTCTTTTAAGTCCGTTTGTTCTCCTACCTGTTTTAAATCAGTCGCTTTTAATCGCCTAATCATTTCTTGTCTTTCCAAAATATCATGTATTTCAAACATGAGAAATCTAAATTGAAACTCTGACTCATTAATATCAGCAGATGTTAAATAATAAAACGTTTTGTAACACTCAATTATGCTTCTTGTTAAAATTGCTATCGATGAAAAATCAACAAGATTTGGGTTGTTAATATTTTGATTTAAAATGCGAAAAATAGTTGTGCTGGTAGACTTCATTCTATATAAAATATGATGCCTTAATTTATTTTTATCATCTAATTTTTCATAAGTCTTATTCAAAAAATTAAAAACTTGATTAGTTAGAATGAGAGATAACTTAAAAATCTCTAATAGTTCTGAGTAATTCATACTTATTACTTTGGGAAATTTCGGTTAGTTCACTTTAATCTTTCTCATATTTCATAACTAAAATAAAAAAGATTAGGGTAAAGAGTACATATAACTCCTCACCCCTCAATCTTATCAATTCAACTCTAAACTAAGCTCCAACAGCTTCCTTCGCAGCATACAATACCTCAGCGTTGATTTCTTTGAAACCGCGATCGCGCGCAAATTTTTCAGTATTTCGCTTCACTTTCCCGCGCACAAATCCCGGAATCTTATTCAATTCTGCTTGACCATCTTTTGTCCAATTTAAATCAGAATCGGCAGAAATTCCTCTAGTAATAACTTCTTTGGTATCGTGACCGCCGAAGATTTCTAACAGGTGATCTTCCATTCCCAAAGTGAAGGAATTGTAGATCAAATCTGTAATTTGATTCGTGCCTTCGTAACCCATAAATGGTTTGTAACCAATGGGGAAGTTTTGGACGTGGATTGGTGCAGCAATTACGCCACAAGGAATATCCAAGCGCTTACCAACGTGGCGTTCCATTTGCGTGCCGAAAATAGCAGAGGGTTCGACACGAGCGATCGCATCCCCAATTACACCATGATCGTCTGTAATCAGCACCTCATCGCAATATTCACTAACCTGTTCGCGGAACCAATCTGCATCATATTTACAGTAGGTTCCAGCCCAAACAACATGAATTCCCATTTCTCGCGCCAGAATCTTGGTAATGGCGGCGGCGTGGGTGTTGTCACCAAAAACCACAGCTTTTTTGCCAGTCAAGTTTTGACAGTCAATCGAACGGGAGAACCAAGCAGCCTGAGAGACATGGAGGGTTTGCTCATTGATGAAGTCTTCATAGTCAACTTCTGCGCCTTGAGCGTTAATTACCTGCTGAATCTTGCGAATACAACGGGCAGTTTCCACTACGCCCATTGGAGTAATGTCTATATAAGGTGTGCCAAATTGTTCTTCCAAGTAACGAGCTGTAGTCAAACCAAGTTCGCGGTAAGGCACTAGGTTAAACCAGGCTTGGGACATCTTTTTCAAGTCATTCACCGAAGCACCTTCGGGAATTAAGGTATTTACCTCAATTCCCAAGTCAGCCATCAGCCGTTTCAGTTCGGTGCAGTCGTGATTGTTGTGGAAACCAAGGGTAGTAGTACCGATAATGTTCACCGAGGGCTTTGCTGTTTTGCTCTCTGCCAATTCGCCCCGCTTCCGGGCTTTTTCAATGTAGTATTGGACAATTTGATCCAAAGTGCGATCGGCGGCTTGCAGTTCGTTATAGCGGTAGTGGTTCACATCCGCCAGCATGACATCTCCTTTCGCTTCCAACTGCGCCCGTTCGACAAAGTTGTGCAGATCCTCTTGCAAAATGCTGGAGGTGCAGGTGGGAGTTAACACAATCAAATCTGGGTGTTCCTCAGCATCCTTGCGGGTAATGTTATCTACCACCTTTTCTTGGGAACCGCGTGCTAAAACGTTGCGATCGACGACACTGGTTGTCACCGGAGTAAAATCCCTCTCCCGCGATAGCATAGAGCGCATGACGTTAAAGTAGTCATCGCCAAGTGGGGCGTGCATGATCGCATGAACATTTTTAAAAGAGCTAGCGATTCGCAGAGTGCCGATGTGGGCTGGACCAGCATACATCCAGTAAGCCAATTTCATGTTTGTGTCTCCCTTTTAAACTCAAATAACTAAGTAAGTGGGCGTAAAAAAATAAGATGAGAGCTTACCACCAACCCCTTCGTGCGTAGTTTACCACCGTAGGCATCGCCCAGCGTGCCCTTAGCAGGGAAGGGGAGAGGTTTGGAGAGAGGTATTATCTTTGAATTCAGCCCATTTACTTATAAGTGCTTGATTATTAAATCGTTTCTGATTTTCTCAAACCTGCTGGCTGAAAAAAAATAAGGTTTGTTGCGGGTTTTAGGTGAGGCGATATGGCTGGAACCTTTTTACTGCTTGGGATACAGCTATCAATTTCAACAACATTTCTGTTGGGTTTGTAAAAAAATCTTAATGTTCCGGTAAATTTGTTTATTGATCGTACAATCAAGGCGTTTAAATCCCCGTCTGAAAATGTCTTTAATTTTGAATTTTGAATTTTGAATTTTGAATTGTTAACTCTCATTCCCTAGTCGGCAGCGTTTTTACCTAATTCGCTAAGATGTACACAAGTTCATTTTCACAACAATTATGGTGAAAACATCCTCCCAGCCTTGGACAATTCCTCCTCTGGAAAATGGCGACAAACTCACCCGCTACGAATTTGAGCGTCGCTACAATGCCACCCCTAACCTGAAAAAAGCTGAATTAATCGAAGGGATTGTCTATATTATGCCTGCTGCTCTGCGTTTCCGAAGTCACGGTCAACCGCATGGTTGGATTATTGGTTGGTTAGTTACTTACGAAGCTGCGACTCCTGGTGTAGCGTTGGGAGTTGAACCTACCGTCCGCTTAGACTTAGATAACGAACCTCAACCCGATGTTGTTCTGTTGATTGAACCGGAAGCAGGTGGTCAAACGCGGCTGAGTGAAGATGATTATATTGAAGGTGCGCCAGAGTTAGTTGTGGAAATTGCTGCTAGTAGTGCGACTATCGATCTTCATAGCAAAAAACAGGCTTATCGTCGCAACGGTGTCAAAGAATATATTGTTTGGCAAGTTTTAGACCAAAAATTGACTTGGTTTTCTCTGGAACAGGGTGAATATCTAGAATTAGTACCTGACAATGAAGGTATTTTGCGAAGTTGGGTATTTCCAGGCTTGTGGTTAGCGGCGACGGAGTTATTAGCAGGTAATATGCAGGTTGTGTTGAAGGTTTTACAAGCAGGTTTGCAGTCTGCTGAACATGAAGATTTTATCAAGAAATTGGGTAGTGATTAACCTCTTATAAATAGGGAAAGTATCTTATACCAATTATGTTTGCACATAAAATTCCTCTGCTTTAGTATGTATAGTTAATTCAACAGAAATGTTAGGGTTTTTGGTAGCCGTCATCATAATTAATGACTTTTGTTATTACATCTAGTGTAATAGTAAGAATTCAGTCCTAATTTTGTTCGCGTAGCTTTCGTCAGAGAGGACTAAAGTCCTCACTACAAACCATGAAGATTTTGATGGTAATTATATTATTTGAATCATCCACTTTTTCAAGAGGAAAAATGCTGTTTTACCACATCTAAGCGGGAACAGTTCCAATAATCGATATGGGAAATAATCAAACCATCAGAGTTAAGACCTAATTCACTCCAACCAGGAATAGAGATCCGTGGTTTCCAGGGGAGAGGAGTATTCCAACTAAGTGTCCACTCAGTTTTGATTGTGTCTCCTAAACGTTGAATATTATGTAAGTCCATCTTGGGATTTAAAAACCAAGTTTCGATAAAATTAATCATTGCTTTGTAACGTTTAACACCACGGAATTTATTCATCGGGTCTTGAAAATAAACCTCTGGGGCATAAATGCTGTAAGTTTGATTGACTGGGAATCTTTGATAGTCTTCTTTGAGGATTTCAACGAGATTCATGATAGATAAATATATCTGTAAATTGGTTGAATATGAAAACTGAAAAACTGAAATTAACCCTCATTCCATAATCGTTCTAACTGACGCCGCCAAGCAGTTAAGACTTCTTCTTGTCCTTGTGAAGTTTGATTTATTTCGCCCATCATTCCTTCGGCGTAAAAGCGTTCTAAGCTTTGCATAGTAGCTTGCAGAGATTGTCCTTGCTGTTTTGCTGCTTGAATAATTTGCCGGATGCGGCTTTCAACTAGTTGATTAAAGACATTATCTAATCTAGCCTGATGGAGAGATAAAAGTCGGTTGATTGCATTGGATAAATCTGCACTCACTAAAGTTTTGCTGTGATGTTGAAATACCCCCCAAATTACTCTTTCATACAAAGCGTAACGTACTTCTTGAGTGTCATCAAAGTTGGCTTCTAGGAACTGTTCTAAAAATGGTTGGGCTTCTTGGATGGGCAGAATAGGCAGTAAAACTCGCAGCCAAGTATTATCTTCGGAAAGCAGCACCAACAGCCGAAAAGTAGGAGTGTCTACTTGCCACGATCCAGGAGCAGTCGTAGTAACAGCCGATGTGTCAAATAATTCTGTAAGCGTAGCCGCAATTTCTTCAGGTGTCATAACTTTTTATTTATATATAGCCTCTAGATTAGCGCAGAGGTGCATCAACACATTCACTAGAAAGCTCGATCCAGTCTGAAAACGCAGTGGGGGCGCACAGCTAGGTGTACGCCCCCACGAATGAATGTATTCCACTGAATTGAAATATCTGATTTAAATTTTAAATAAGCGAGTTGCTCAAAAACACGATACCGATCGCACACAAAGCGAAACCAGCAAGGCTGATTTTCCAGGGTAAAATTCGGTTTATCTCTCCCATACCCATCCCAACACCAATTTCTCTAGCACTCATGGCAACGGCAAACAGAGTTAAGGCGATACCTAGTATATAGGCAACTACTGATATTGTTCCTGCACTAACAATAGATTCAGCATTAGCGTAACCCTGAAATAAACCAGCACTGATGCCCACCAGAGCAAGCACCAGAAAGTTTAACTGATTTGGCATCATCAGCATAGTACCAAAAACGATCGTAGAAATGGCGATGGCTGCGCCAACGCTTTCAGCGAACGCTATTTCTGTGCCTGGTAAATCTAGCTGAAATATATGAATTACAATGCCTAAAACTGTTGCCAAGACAAAACATCCAGCGATCGCAGCGCCACGAACAAACACAGATGAGAGTAAGCCAATCGCAACAATACCAACTAAACAATTTAAACTAATTACTGGATCTGCCAATCCCCAGACAAAGGCTTCCCAGCCGTTAGAGATGTTATGGTCAAATGGTGTACCACTCAATGAACTCAGTAAGCTAATTAAAATTAAAGCTGTGATCGCCCCAACATGGCGAGGCATTAACTTTGAGGTATAAAATTCTGGTGAAGCACGGAATTGCGATAATTTAGTTTTGAACATCACTATATGCCAAATTAGTTTTTTCGGTAATTTATACTACCCAGCTTCCAAAAAAAACTAACAGTTATGTAAAGCCGCAGTTGTAGGAACAGCCCCGATCATCAACTGTATTAATAATCACCAGCAATTTAAATTATTGATGGTTTGCAGGGCAAAAAATTCTTTTTGTAATGATTGCCCTCTCTCAGCAAAATGCAATTATGTCCAAACGCAATGTAACTTAGAGAGTCTTAATAAAACATAGCATCAAGTTTATCAGAACCCAAAATTATCAAGGCTTTTTTGGGATTCTTTGTCACTCAACCAAACCTACCATTCTAAATTTCTTTATGTGTAGCAGTATTTTTACTTTTAATTTCCGTTAATTGATTCTGACTCCTAAATACTGACTTCTGAATTCTTTCTGAAGATGTACTCAACTAATTGTTGAATCATTTCGGCATCTGTTTCACTTAAACTTTCTAACTCAATTCTATTGTTTTCTTGTGGCGTACTAGAGTCGCTACTATATATACGACGAGTCAAGCCTACAGGACTATTACCATAAAGTGTTGTATAGAATACACACGCTGCTACATACGATCCAATCGGACTAGGGTGGCTTCGATCCGAACTGTAAAGGTTTAATTTCAGATTCGCTTCCTGAATTTTTTGCCAAGCTATTCCCACAGGTGCAACTTTAGCTTTCAGTTCTTGAGCAATGTTCATATAAGCATCAGTCAATATCTGTTGCGTTTCTGGTTGATTTTGCTTTGCCCAAGTTAAGTAAAATAGTGTTTGGGAATTAACTCGTTTAATTTCGGCATCAAACAGAGTAGCGTACTTGTACATTTCCTGGGGATTGGTCATTGGTAAAGTACTTTGCTCTTGTAGTACTACGTAATCCCAGCGTTTCGCTTTCAAAAGCCTGAGTGCTTTACCACGTTTCCAGTGGTTTTGAAGTGTCGCTCCACCAATCACAACCATTTCAGTTTCTAACTTTTTAGTTTCTTTCGCTGAGGCAGCTAACTGTTGTGTCAACCAAGGAAGATCGTTGAAATATGTATAGCTGTTGCCAATAAATAAAACTCTGATTGCCTGTTGTTCAGCTACGGGTAAAGAATTTCTCTGGATTTGCCTTGCTAACATATTAAACAAGACAATTATCAGAAAAAGGAATAAACATACATATACTATCTTGGTATTGCTCATCTTCCCTGAAATCTTTGAAGTATAACTTATTTTTAGACAGGATTTTTTTGGAAATAGTTCTGACTATTGATAAGTGGATGAAATTTTTTCCCAAGAGATTGCAAATTTTACCTAACCTAAAACTCCATAAGTTATTTTGCAATTATATTGCCTAAATTGTCCAAAGTTGCTTTAGTTGATGAACTTACTCTTCCATCCCCGTTGCCTCTTAATCATTTTTTGATGGGGGAGAGCGAACAACTACGGTTGGCTAACTAATTTGATTTGGGTCTTTGATTTTTTCGCTACCCGTAATTCTTCTAATTTTGGCAGACTATGAACTTTTATAAAAAATTGGCTGACTCTGCATAAAACTTGTGCGTCCAAAGTAGAGTAAACAGGTACTAGCTTGATGAAGATGAATTGTCGTTTACTCGATCTGTTATTGCCTAACCCTTGTTTAGAAACTACTGCTTATAAACTTAGAAAATTCTTCTTCAAAGAGCAAGACTTTCACAGGTTAAAACTTCAACACACACAATTGCGGAAAATTATATTATGTCCAGACTAATTGTTTCTTTACCCCCATTCATAGGCACTTCTGGTTCCGATTTAGTGGTGGGACAAGAGGATAATGCAATCCCAGCAATTGGAATTGAGGTTCTAAAAAACGGAGTCATCGATACTCAAGCAGGTAACGATACTATCGAGGGTAGTGGCACTGGCGGCGACGACACTGACGCTGGTGGCACAGGCACAGGCATTGCTAACAGTGGCATCATCAATGCAGGGACTGGAGACGATACCATCTCTGGCACAGGCAGTGGTGGTTCCGGGTATAGAAACTTTCAACCTGGTACAGGAATCTCTAACACTCAGGGTGGTTACATTAATGGAGAAGACGGAAAAGATTTGATCGAGGGAACCGGAACGGGAGGTGACGGAAATGGTGGAATAGGTATCCAAAACACTCAGAAGAGCCGCATTGATGGAGGATTTGGGGATGATTCTATTGAGGGAACTGGAATTGGAGTATTTCAGGGGAATGCTATAGGAATCTCTAACAGTCAGAGCAGCAACATTAATGGAGGAGAAGGGAACGATTCCATCAAGGGAACTGGAACTGGTGGAATTAGTAGTACTGGAGGAGAAGGTACAGGTATCTTCAACAGTGGTGGTAGCAACATTAGTGGAGAGAAAGGAAACGACTCTATTGTTGGTATCGGCAAGGGCAGTGATGCAATGGAAGAACCTTTTAGATCGTACGATGCGGGTAGGGGTGTAGGCATCTCCAACAGCAAGGGTAGCACGATCGCTGTTGGGCAGGGAAACGACTATCTCTCTGGCACAGGCACAGGCGGTGCAGGGTTCTACGCTGATGACCCTTTTGGGCAAGGCCCAGTGGAGCTTGCACCTGGTGTAGGTATAGGCATTATTAACAGTGGCACAATCAATTTAGGCGATGGCAATGATACCCTTATTGGCACTGGCATTAGTCAAGGCACAGGTATTCTTAATACTGATGGCATTATTTATCAAGGGTCAGGAGCTGATATCCTTACTGGCTATGGCACCAGCATTGGCATTCAAGGTGGCACCATTGATGGCGGAAATGGTAACGATTACTTCAAAGCTCGTCGAATTGATGCTAACGGTAATACTGTTTCCGATCAAGGGGGCGCTATTGCCGATGTCTTGATTAAGGGTGGAAGTGGAAATGACATATTTGATGTTGGTTACGGTAATGCCACGATCGATGGTGGATCGGGATCGGATAAGCTAATTCTGTCCGATCTCAAAAGTGATTACATTATTACAGGTACAGGCAGCCCCAACAATTACACCATTAAGCGTGATGAGTTCACCTTGAATGTCTTGAATGTTGAGGAAATTGCTTTTAGTGGCGTTCCTCTACAGCAAAATGTGCTTGGGACTGTGAATTAGGAATTTCCAACAAATAAATTATCCAATCTTGTGGAGTGGGATGAGGGCTTGATAACCGCAGCAGCCGGTTATCTCAAGTGCAACAAGAACACTTCACTTTTTGTAGTACTAAAAATTACCCAAAGTTATACCATTTTAGATTCTAGATTTTAGATTTTGGATTGGGAATTGCCTTGGTGCGTCTGGCTTGGTATGAATCCATCTGTCGCAATCATTTTTCAAATTGGTGTTAGCACACAAAAAGCAACACTCAAGCCTTGTAACGACTAGTGTCTAGAGGTATAGATATTTGCTATGAGAATAAAAAATCTAATTGCTAGTAAATAGCCCTGATCGCAGTTTTTAGATAATTCAACCATAGTGCATAGTAGCACAACTGCCCTATTGGGGATTGAAACAAAATCACTCAATACTTTAGAGTTAATAATAAACTCAACTGCAAAGCGCGATCGCAATGACTGATAAAGAACTCAAACATCTAATTGAGAGTAATGCTAAAACAGTCCAAGCTATGTTAGATGAAATGGCAGAAGCACGACAAGAACGCCAAGAACTTCGAGAAGGAATGCTCCAAATTCAGAATGCAGTCGCACAATTAACGAATATACAAGAGAGAATAACCAATTTACTAATTTCTATTGATGGCGATCGCCCCACAATTCTTAAAAAACTCTCAGCACTAGAAACTAAGCTTGACCAGTTATTGCAGCAAAACCCAACCGATGAGTTAGGCTAAATACTCACACGTTCGGAACTTGAAAGCAAAACTATTCAAGAGTTACGTGATTTCTGCCGTCGTTATGGTTTAAAAGCAACTGGTAACGCTGGATATAAAACTAGCTACGTTACTTCACTTATAGCCTTCCCTGCGATCGCACTCAATCAGATCGAGGAAGGAAGAGGAATAAAACGGCTGTAACCCTTGTCTGGTAGGGAGTGAGTTAGACTTAAAGTATTACTTGGAGTTTTTTTGAGGTTAAAAGTGTGCGAGCATTTATTGAGCATCAATTATAAGTATTTATTTATACTTGTTATTGGCGTTTAATTACTTAAGCTATGGTATTTGAGCATTAACTGAGCATTTTCTGAAAAATAAACTCTCAAAGCATAGGTTTTTTGTTTATATGCGTGTAATTTTGATGACTGGTAAAGGCGGCGTGGGCAAAACTTCCGTCGCTGCTGCAACTGGACTCCGTAGTGCGGAACTGGGCTATCAGACGTTGGTTTTAAGTACAGATCCCGCTCACTCCCTCGCAGACAGTTTTGATATGGAACTGGGACATACACCCCGAAAAATTCGCCCAAATCTCTGGGGTGCTGAACTTGATGCACTGCAAGAACTGGAGGGAAACTGGGGTGCTGTGAAACGTTATATTACCCAAGTTTTACAGGCAAGGGGCTTAGATGGCGTACAGGCGGAGGAATTAGCAATTTTACCAGGCATGGATGAAATTTTTGGCTTGGTAAGGATGAAACGCCATTACGATGAAGGTGAGTTTGATGTCTTAATTATCGACTCAGCCCCCACTGGCACAGCATTGCGTTTGCTGAGTTTACCGGAAGTCGGTGGCTGGTATATGCGTCGTTTTTACAAACCATTTCAAAACATCTCGGTAACACTTCGACCCCTGGTTGAACCTTTGTTTAGACCAATTGCCGGTTTTTCGCTACCTGATAAAGAAGTGATGGATGCACCTTATGAGTTTTATGAACAAATTGAAGCTCTGGAAAAAGTATTAACAGATAATACTCAAACCTCAGTTCGTCTTGTCACTAATCCCGAAAAAATGGTGATTAAAGAGTCTCTCCGGGCCCATGCTTATCTGAGTTTATATAACGTTGCAACAGATTTAGTCGTGGCGAATCGGATTATTCCAAATGAAGTCCAAGACCCATTTTTTCAACGTTGGAAAGAAAGTCAGGAGCAATATCGCCGAGAAATTCATGATGATTTTCACCCTTTGCCTGTGAAAGAAGTTCCCCTATTTTCTGAGGAAATGTGTGGATTGGCTGCATTAGAACGCCTGAAAGAAACTCTTTATAAAGATGAAGATCCAACTCAGGTTTATTACAAAGAAACAACTCTTAGAGTAGTGCAAGAGGAAAACCAATACAGCTTAGAACTTTACTTACCTGGTATTCCTAAAGACCAAGTTCAACTAAGTAAAACTGGAGACGAATTAAACATTACTATTGGCAACCATCGTCGTAACTTAGTTTTGCCACAAGCCTTAGCAGCACTACAACCAGGCGGAGCAAAGATGGAAAATGACTATCTAAAAATCCGCTTTGTTGACAATACAAGAGTTTAATTTTGTTGAACTTTACTTTGTCAACAAAAACTTAAAACTAAAAAGCAAGAATTTTATCTTGTAGCTAGTACAGACGCAATCTTTTTAGCGTCTGTTTTTATGATTTTTTGGTGAATTTTAATCAAAGCGAAAAAAATATTTTTATTAATGATTTGACCGTAGTTTTACTGAAGACAAATTGATCGAATAACTTTCACAATGTCTTTAGATTTAATTATGCCACTTTTCAAATTATTAATTTATTTTGCTATAACAATGACCTCCAATCCCGAACAAGATTTACCCTTATGTCGCGATGAAGAAAGTTTTCTGCGCCGCATTACAAACCGTATTCGACGCAGCTTAGAGTTAGAAGAAATTATAACAGTAACAACGACAGAAGTGCGATCGCTATTAAAAACCGATCGAGTGATGATTTACAAATTTCATCCTGATGGTAGTGGTCAAGTAATTGCTGAATCGATTAATAAAAATTGTTTGCCGTCGCTACTAGGACTAAATTTTCCCTACGATGACATTCCATCTTATGCCCGCGAACTATTTATCAAATCACGGGTGCGTTCTGTTGTGAATGTTGAAACTAAAGAGATTGGTCAAATTCACCTGCGTGATTTGGATAATGGAGATATCTTAGAGGAGATCCGTTACCGCCCTGTAGACCCTTGCCATATTGAATATTTGACGGCAATGGGGGTAAAATCCTCTGTAGTAGCACCTATTCTCTATCAAGATCGACTTTGGGGGCTGCTGGTGTCTCATAATTCCCAAGCGCGTTTGATTTCAGAATATGAGCTAGAAGCCATACAAATGGTAGTCGAGCAGCTGTCAATAGCGATCGCTCAAAGTACCCTTCACACTCAAGTTCGCAAAACAGCCGAACGAGAAGCGATCGTTAACCGCATTGCTACCTTATTACATTCACTGCCGACGATTGTCTTACAGCCAGCCCTAGAAGCAGCTGTTGCTGCCTTTAATGGTGTTGGTGGCAGGCTTTGTATTAGAAATGAAGCTCTTGATTTCCATAATGGCAACGTCACCAGCTTAACAGAATGCTTAATACCAGGAAATACTTGTATAAAGCTTTATATCTGTGGAGAGCAACCTGTAATGCCAGAACAAACTATATATCCACTAATCGAACAGTATAGTATCTGGCAGGAACACTACAAGTCTACTAACTACGATGTTTGGGCAATTTCAGATATATATAACACTCCTGGCTTGCGAAGTTTGCAAGTTGCTTTTCAACCAACTAAAATTCGCAGCATATTGATGATTCCACTCCAGTATCGTCAGCAGCTGTTGGGCTACTTAAGTATTTTCCGCAACGAGATAGATACAGAAACTTTATGGGCGGGACAGCATGAGGGCGATCAAAGGCAACAGTATCCCCGGCGATCCTTTGAGGTTTGGCGCGAATCTAAACAAGCACAAGCTCAAAAATGGACAATTGAAGAGATTGAACTGGCTAGAAACCTCAGTAAACACTTCGCTTCTGCAATTCAGCAATATGAATTATACCAACAAGTCCAAGTCTTCAATGAAAATTTAGAAAAACAAGTTAGAAGGCGCACAGCTGAGTTACAACGGACAACTGAACAACAACAAGCTGTGTTTAAAGTTATTGCCGAAATTCGAGAATCTTTAGACACAAATACGATTTTTCAAACCACAACTAAAGAAGTTTGTCAATTAATCAAAGCCGATCGCGTTTCTGTTTATCGTTTTGATGCTAATTGGGGTGGTGAATTTGTCGGAGATTTTGAGGCTGCGAGTCCATACTGGTCGAATGAATCTGAACTAGGTATTAACACAATTTGGAATGACACCTACTTACAAGACACACAAGGAGGACGCTACCGCAATAATGAAACATTTGCAGTCGATGACATCTACAAAATGGGGTTTACTCAGTGTCATCTCGACAATCTAGAGCAGTTTCAAATTTACGCTTTTGTGCTTGCGCCAATTTTTGTTGGACAAAAACTTTGGGGTTTGCTGGCAACTTATCAACACACTGGCCCTCGGCAATGGAAAACTTCTGAAGTTAACTTTCTCAGTCAGATTGCCGCCCAAATGGGGGTAGCACTCCAGCAAGCTGATTTACTATCTCAGACACGACAACAGACATTAGATTTGCAACAAGCAGCAGAACAACAACGGGTATTGTTTGAAGTTGTGGCGAAAGTTAGAGAATCTCTCGATCTAGATGCAATTTTTCAGGCAACTACTCAAGAAATTTGTAAATCATTACAAGCGGATCGAGTTGCAGTCTACCGTTTCCAGGCTGATTGGAGTGGTGAATATATTGCCGAGTTTGTGGGCGATAACTGGTTAAAGTTAGTAAATTCTGATACAAATACAATTTGGCAAGATAGCTATTTACAAGAAACCCAAGGTGGGCGATATCGTCACAATGAAACCTTTGTAGTCGATGACATCTATGAAGTTGGCCACTCTCAATGCCATGTTACGGCTTTAGAGCAAATTCAAGCAAGAGCTTATGCGATCGCACCTATATTTATCGGGCAACAGCTATGGGGCTTGTTAGCAGCTTACCAGAATTCTGCACCCCGTCATTGGGAAGCTTCAGAAATTAAATTTATTACTCAAATTGCCAATCAGCTTGGGGTTGCACTCCAACAAGCCCAATTACATCATCAAACCAAAGAGCAGACGCAAAAGCTAGCTCAAGCTTTGCATGATTTACAGCAAACTCAAACCCAACTGATCCAAACTGAAAAAATGTCCTCACTAGGGCAATTGGTAGCGGGTGTGGCTCACGAAATTAATAACCCCGTGAACTTCATTTATGGCAACATTAATCATGTCAACGATTACACCCAAGATTTACTCAGTATCCTAGACCTCTATTTGCAAAATACTCCCAACCCTAGTCCTGAAATTCGCGATCGCGCCTTTGAGATCGACTTAGAATTTATCATCGAGGATTTGCCTAAAACTCTATCTTCCATGAAAATTGGGGTCGATCGCATCCGGCAGATTGTATTGAGTTTACGGAATTTCTCTCGCCTTGACGAAGCAGAAAAAAAACCAGTTGATATTCATGAGGGTATTGATAGTACCTTGCTAATTTTGCAGCATCGCTTGAAAGCAAAACCAGAAAGTCCGACGATTAAATTAGTCAAAGAATACAGCAACCTTCCTTTAGTAGAGTGCTATGCCGGGCCGCTAAATCAAGTATTCATGAATGTTTTAAGCAATGCGATCGATGCTTTAGAAGATTACACAGAATCTCAATCAAAACCTCATAGCAGCCAAATTACTATCCGTACTGCTTTTGGAGAACTTGAAGGCAATATCAAGAGTGTAGTAGTTCGGATTGCAGACAATGGGCCAGGAATACCCGAAGCTCTCAGAGCAAGAATCTGCGATCCCTTTTTCACAACTAAGCCAGTGGGAAAAGGCACTGGTTTGGGATTATCAATTAGTTATCAGATTGTTGTAGATAAACACGGTGGTGTTTTTAAATGTCATTCTCAACCGGGGTTAGGTACAGAATTTTGGATTGAAATTCCGATTAAACAAATTCGTCATTAGTTATTTGTCATTTGTCATTGGTCATTGGTCATTTGTACAGAGTTTCGACTGCGCTCAACTACTGCGTAGTCGAAACTCACTACAAGTCAGGGCAAGTCGCTCAACTACCGGGCAGTTTTCTTCCAGCAAAAACTGCCCGACGATCGTGGACTCGCTTGCCGCCGACGCTATCTGCTTCCTGCCTTCCTTAATAACTTCTAACTTCTAAGTTGCACCGGCATAGCTAAATAGGTCATTTTCAAACCTCCCAATGGTGTAAAAATCACTGGAGTTAGGCTTTGATTTAAATGCATTTGAATTTCTGAAGATGGTAACTCTTTCAAGCCTTCCATCAAATATTTAATATTAAAGGCAATCTCGATATTTTCACCAGAAATTTGGGCGGGCATCGGCTCTCTACCACTGCCTACATCTTGAGCTTCACAAGATAAGGTAATTTCTTGGGCTTCGCTATCAATACTGAGTTTAACAATATTATTTTTCTGATCGGCTAACACAGCAATCCGCTCCAAAGTGCTGACAAATTGTCGCCGTTCGATTGTTACTTGTCGCTCAAATTGGCGGGGAATTAATTGTCGATAAGCAGGATATTGTCCTTCTAATGTGCGACTAGTCAAGCGTTGATTTTGCCATGCAAATACAACTTGACCTCGATCGAAATATAAAGCTACAGGTTCATCTGATGAGGCGCTATGAGCTAACATTCGTTGAAGTTCGCGTAATGCTCTAGCTGGTACTGTCACTTCTACTTGACTAGTTCCGCCTAAAGGACGCTCGTTGCTAGTTTCTACGACTGCGAGGCGATGTCCGTCTGTAGCTGCAAATTCTAGGGTGTCTTGTTTAACTGTTAAATGCACGCCAGTGAGTACTTGCTTGGTTTCATCAGCACTGGTAGCAAACAATGAACCGCGTAATCCTTCAATTAATGCGGTGGTGGTGAGATGAATTACTTCTGTATTTTCAATTACAGGCAGTTCGGGAAATTCTTCCGGCCCCATTGCTCGGACTTGGTAATGTCCACTCTTGGGTGTGAGTGTGACAATTAAACCTTCTCCACCAGATGTTGCACCTGTCAAGGCTGATTCATCGTCTAAAGTGATTTCGCCTTCTGGAAGACGAGAGGTGATGTCTACAAGTAACTTAGCAGGAAGTGCGATCGCCCCACTTTCCCATACCTCTGCGTTAAAGCTGGTGCGGATTCCCAAGCTGAGATCGAAGGCTGTTAAGCTTACTTGGTTAGTTTGGGCATCCGCTTGTAACAGCACATTGGCAAGTACTGGATGAGTTGGTCGTGAAGGTACTGCACGACTAACGAGTGAGAGGTTTGTACTGAGATCGCTTTGGGAGCAAACTAATTTCATAAGTCAGATACAGCTTGTGAAAGATATCCTAACATCCTTATGTTTATAGGCGATCGCTATTTGTTTGATTAGCGTGTAGGCGTAGGCATAGCTGATGAAGTTGCTTAAGGGTAAAAAACTCGTTTAAACGGTTGGTTACGATAGCGCCGATAAATATTAAAATCTTTATCCAGTGTGGCGATTGCAGCGACATTCAGGCGTTCAGAAATTACCACAAGGGATAAATCCGAAAAATCTCCTGGCAAATCAGCATACTGGGCATTCAGTTCAGCAATCCGAGCAAAATCTTGAGACGTAAGCGATTCACACTCGTAGATGCGATTTGCTAGGTGGGACAGAAACTCGTTTTGCACCTGCCAGTCAAAGGCTAATAGCCACATCACTTCAGTGACACAACCTTCACTTGTTACCAATCGACTGGTACATCCAGCAAAAAACTCAACCACCCGATCGTGATGTGAGTCTGCTGAGTCGTAAAAAGCAACTAACAAACCTGTATCTACTTAAATCGTAGGATAATAGGTCATGATTCCTGTTGGTGGCTCTGCTTTATCCGCGATGCAATAACCGCTCTCCAAACATCTCGGTCTGATAAATTACCAACATTAAGCAAATGTTGGGGAATTCCTCCCATACGCTCTAGAATGCTTTGCTCAGATGGCTGGCTTTGCTCACTATCAGATGTAGAATTTTTCTGATCCTGTCTACCTTTTATGAATAGCAAGAAGTCTAACACTTCTTCCACTAGAGAATCTGAAACTTGCTCTTGTGTTCAATCCGATTATGATATTAGGCAAGTTTAGCTTGTGGAAAACTTGTGGAAAAGTACTTGAGTTTTTCCACAAGGTAATTATACTTAATTAAGTTTTGACTGTAGAATATCAAGTTTTCCCCAGTTTTTTCCACAATTGAAGTTAAATTTAATCCATTTTTAGACGTTACTTAATATTCTTGACTAATTCTTCAGCCGTCAAAGCTCATAATTCAGACTGCTGCTTGTGGAAAACTTACAATACATCTTCAAGATGGTTTTTGAGAACGGCTAGTCATATTGATGCGATCGCTCAATTCACGTAGAGTTTGTACTAAGGTGCGATCGCTCTCCTGGAGTTGGGTAATTTTATCGCAACTATAGATTACCGTTGTATGGTCTTTACCACCAAACTCCTCGCCTATTCTCGGCAAACTCAAGGTTGTGTGTTGGCGCATGAGATACATTCCTAATTGACGCGCCCAGCTAATCTCTCTTCGTCGCGAGTTACCTTTGAGGTCATCTATTGAAACATCAAAATTATCCGCCACCACCTTTAAAATTGCTTCTGGGGTAGCTGCCATTTTTTCGTTAGGCGGTTCTAAAACTGGCGTGATATTTTCCACCGTCATCGGTAAACCCCAAATAGAAATATAAGCTACCGCCCGAATTAAAGCTCCTTCTAATTCTCGAATATTAGAAGTATAGTTAGAAGCAATATACTCAATTACATCGCGGGGAAGACTAATATTTTCATCCTCAGCTTTTTTCTGTAAAATTGCCATTCTCGTTTCTAAATCGGGCTTTTGGATATCTGCAATTAAACCCATAGAAAACCGAGAACAAAGACGTTCTTGCAAGCTAGGAATCTGGTTGGGCGGACGATCGGAAGCAATGACAACTTGTTTACCAGCTTCATGTAAAGTATTAAAAGTATAGAAAAATTCCTCTTGGGTATATTCCTTTCCTTCCAGAAACTGAATATCATCAACTAATAAAACATCAGCCGCTCGGTAATGCTCTCGGAAACTTTGCATACTATCCTTACGGATAGCTGTAATTAAATCATTAGTAAATTGCTCAGTAGAAACATAAAATATTTTACAATTAGGAAAAATTGCATAGCGATAATGACCAATAGCTTGCATCAGATGAGTTTTACCCAAGCCAACACCACCGCATAAAAACAAAGGATTAAACTCTTTCCCTGGAGATTCTGCAACTGCTAAAGAAGCAGCATGAGCCATACGATTGTTAGCACCAACTACAAACCGCGAAAAGACATATTTAGAGTTTAAGTCGGTAGTTTGATGATTGTGATTAGGAACAGCTTCAGAAATACTGCTGGAATTTGGTGATTCCCAAGCAACCTCTCGTTCACTAAAATGAGAAACTTGATCGCCTTGAGCAACAGTAATGTAAATTCCTACGGGATGACCGAGAATATCTTGGACTACATGAGCAATCGTATTGATGTAATACTTCTGTAACCAATTACGAGCAAATGGGTTAGGAGTGCGGATAACCAAACAATTATTTTCTAATCGCTCTGCACTAGCAGTTTTGATCCAAGTTTCAAAGGTAGGTCGGGATAGTTCAAGCTTTAGGCGCTCTAGTACCTGACTCCACAGACTTTCTATGGGAATTTCCATTATCCACCACCTTTGCTGCTAATCGTCACAATAGAAGAGAAAGCACTAATTTAGCATTGAGACACGCTAGACCTAAAATAAGCTTTTAAGTTGTAACCATTTTGGGATCTACCCAGTAGGCAAGATCCTAACACCCACTGACCAAACCGAGTGCTGAGTGCTAAGTGGTGAGTAAAATAAAATTTCTCACAGCTTTTGTACCCAATATATGCATCGTCCCTAATGAGCGGTTTTAACTCAGCACTTTGCACTTTTAACTCAGCACTCTCATTGACACGGAGAAGCAACGACACATGAAGATAACAAACCATCACTCAGCACCCAAAAAGATTGAAACCAGGGGTTTACCCCAGAGGTTGTGGATGCTCTCATACGGGGTAGCAGTGGTGTTCCTGGGGAGCTGCTCTCTTTTACCTGCTAGGACTGTTGATAATCAGCAAAGCGATACTCAAGCCCAAAACACAACACAACCTAATCCGGTAATTGTCCCCCCACCGATTTTCTCTTCGTCTGGAGATCCTAATTTTGTAGTGAAAGTAGTGCAACAGGTGGGGCCTGCGGTAGTTCGGATTGATTCTTCCCGAACAATTACTTCTCGCGTACCAGACGAATTTAACAACGATCCATTTTTCCGGCGGTTTTTTGGAGAAGGAGCGCCACAGCCTAGACAACGCGTAGAACGCGGTAGTGGCTCTGGATTTATTATTAATTCTTCCGGTCAAATTGTTACCAATGCCCATGTGGTAGATGGTGCTGATAGAGTGACTGTTATACTCAAAGATGGCCGGACTTTTGATGGGAAAGTTTTGGGTGAAGACCCAGTAACAGATGTGGCAACGATCAAAATTAATGCGAATAATCTGCCAACTCTAGCTGTGGGTAACTCCGATGCCTTACAACCAGGAGAAGCTGTAATTGCCATTGGTAATCCATTAGGGTTGAATAATACCGTCACATCTGGAATTATTAGTGCTACAGGGCGTTCTAGTAGCGATATCGGTGCAAGTGACAAGCGGGTTGATTACATCCAAACGGATGCTGCAATTAACCCTGGTAATTCCGGTGGACCATTGCTCAATGCTCGCGGTCAAGTGATTGCAATGAATACAGCGATTATTCGAGGCGCTCAAGGCTTGGGATTTGCTATACCCATTAACACCGTGCAAAGGATAGCCCAAGAATTAATCGCTAAAGGCAAAGTGGATCATCCTTATTTGGGTGTGCAGATGGTGACATTGACACCAGAAAATAAAGAAAGAATCAAAAATGTCGCAGGCGATCGCTTAAATCTGACAGCAGATGAAGGCGTTTTGCTAGTTGAGATTGTGCCGCGATCGCCTGCATCTGTGGCTGGTTTACGAGTCGGTGATGTGATTAAAAGCATTAACAGCCAGCCTGTTACTAAAATTGAAGAAGTACAAAAGCTAGTAGAAAAGAGCAAAATCGGTACTAAATTACCCATAGAAGTGGAACGCAATGGGCAAATTGTCCAAGTAGGAGTTCAACCTGCTCCTTTGCCAGTCAGACGTGAAGGATGAAGTTAGTCATTTGTCATTAGTCATTTGTCATTAGTCATTTGTCATTTGAAAAACAACTGACATACTATACTTCCCCAATGCCCCATGCCCAATGCCCAATGCCCCATTCCTAAAAGGATTTTTATCATGACTGAATTAGCGCCAATAATTCAATTAGGCAATCCAACATTGCGCCAAAAAGCTGCTTGGGTTGAAAATATTCAAGATGAGCAGATTCAAAAATTAATTGAAGATTTAATCGCCACTGTTGCCAAGGCTAACGGCGTGGGAATTGCTGCGCCTCAAGTAGCACAATCTTATCGTTTATTTATTGTGGCTTCCCGTCCTAATGCTAGGTATCCCAATGCGCCAGAAATGGAACCTACTGCCATGATTAATCCCAAAATCATTGCTCATTCAACTGAAGTTGTCAAAGATTGGGAAGGTTGTTTAAGTGTTCCAGGAATTCGGGGGTTAGTTCCTCGGTATAAATCTATTGAAGTCGAATACACTGACTCTGAAGGCAATTTACAAAAACAAGAATTAACCGATTTTATCGCTCGGATTTTTCAACACGAGTACGATCATCTCGACGGTATTGTATTTGTAGATCGTCTAGAGAACACTCTTGATATGATTACTGAGCAGGAATACCAACAACGAGTAGTTAACAAATAAATGGGAGCAGGAGGTAGGGACAAGGGGGACAAGGGGGAATTATTGAATAAGTCTCTCCCTTGTCTCCCCCCTCTTCCTTGTCTACCTTGTCTCTTCTTCATTCCCAATGACGGCAGTTGCTCCACTTGAGGAGACCCCAAGACCGCACTGCCTCCCCAATGCCCAATAACGAATTATTTAAGCGTGTGCTTCACAAACTTGCTCGCCCCGCCACAATTGATATAGCCGCGTCGCTGGCATTGTCATATATAAAACGTCACCATCACTGAGATTAGTTTCTAATAAATCCCAGCCGTGAAGAGTTTGGTGGTTTGTTTCTACGTACAAAGGTACACAGTCAGCAGACATTGCTACATCTTTCACCCACTGACCGCAAAAGATGTGTGAAGCTGTAATGACAGTGGCAAAAGCTACCCAAAGACTATCGGCTGTGATGCCATTGCCCAGGATACGTCCCCCTAGCGCAGCAGCAGCAAAAGCTGGCGCTGCTAATTCAGCCGGACTCAGCACTGCATCGAAGCCAAATAGCTGTTGGGCTATGCCAGCAAAATCAGGATCGCCATAATGAACAATCACCGGAATACTGGGTGCCAAACCTTTGGCTTTGAGGGCAATTTCCAAATTGGTAGCATCATTGCTAGTAACAGTAATCACTGCGGCGGCAGAGTTTATATTGCTAGCTTTGAGTATTGTGCGGAAGCTGGCATCACCCTGAATCACAGGGATACCGAGTTCGCGGGCGGTGTTGATATATTTACTGTTGGAGTCGGGTTCAACGACGACAACTTCATGTCCACTGGCGTGGAGTTGCTGAACAATTCTCACCCCAATACCACTCAAGCCACAGACAATGTAGTGCGATCGCTGGGGAATTCGGGCTGCATCCCAAAATTGCTTAAAGCGGCTTCCTAAGACAAAATCGGTGAGCATGGCATACCAAATACCAATCACCACTGCTCCAACCAGCATCATAATAACAGTAAATAACTTAATACTGTTAGGAGCATTTTCTACTACTTTGTCATTGCCACCGGCTCCGGTAATCATGCCTACAGAAAAATATAGAGCATCCACAGGAGACAAGCTCAACTCAGCCGACATATAGGTAAACGTAGCGATCGCAATAACCGTCAATAGTGCAATAGCACCCACCACTACCGATCGCCCGTGTTCCTGAAACTGCCTCAGATTAGTCATAACTTTTAGCAGTTTTCTAATCAACGATCTTCGGGGAGAACGGATGCGGGGTTGTGTACCAATAATTATGCGATCGCCTACTTGAATCTCTTGGCCAGCTATGACAGCTGATACCAAATCCATCTCACCTTTGACTGGTAAGTAATAAATTAGCATCCGCGATCGATCTGACCACAATTCACTCAGCTTTCGACCTTTCCAGAAGTGGTTTTGATCGATGTATTCTTCGTGAATTGGCCAAGTTTGCTGAAATAATTTAATTTGTCCGATCGCTCGGTTTCCCAGCGCTGCAAAGGTGAATACGGGTGCTGCTAATCCGACAACACTCATACTCAAATGGTCTGGCAAACTTTGATCTAGGCGCTCTCCTAAATTTGTATTATAAAAACGGTTGATAATCCGAATCTGGGGATTCAGCACCCGCGCTTGCATCATAATAGATAAATTCAGAGCATCTTTAGATCCAGCGATGACTAAAGTGTGTGCCTGTTGAATTCCCGCTGCTGTCAAGGTAGAAGCTGCTTGTAAATCTCCAACAATCACATCTCCTGCGGTTTCGCCAGGGATAGATTGGTGATGAATGCCAACAACGAAGGCTCCCTGATGTCTCAGCAGACGAAAGGTTTTATATCCGGTACGTCCTAAGCCACAAACAATAATTCTGGGTTTCATGAAACGGCAGCATCTTTTACAGGTAGGGCTGCATTTCTAGTTAGTTATCAATATTGATTGTTGCCCATTTTCCTGGAATATTACTGTAGCTGACAACACGATTGTTTTAATTGGGCAGGGGGCAGATCGTGGAGAATGTCAGAGACAAGTCAGAAGGCAGAAAGAGGATTAAATGTTTTAGTTTTGCTTTCTGTTATTAATTTGTTTCTTTTACTTCTCTCCTCCTGCCTCCTGTTGTTTTTAATAAGATGGCACTTTTACAAATTTTTGAAAGTCGATGTTATTTGGATACCTGAAAATTGAAGAGATTTAAATTATGAAAAGTTTGATCCAATTGGCAGCCTTTGGTACTATTTTATTCCCCTTAATTGTGGCAGGAACCATAGCTGCTACAGCGAAAGCACAGCCACAGCCAAGGTCAGAGCCTATTTCTGCCCCTCATGTAACACTGAATGTACAGCGTAGCAGTGGTACATGTCCTCAAACAATTGGATTGTGGTGGTTTATTCTCCCTTATGAAGGCGGTGCTGAACACACGGTAGTAGCAAATACCAGAGAGTTTGCAGATGAAACTAAATTAGTTTCATCTAATAATAAGCAGTTTGTAGAATTTGTTTCACCTTTACGCAGTAATTATGCTTCTTGTGTAGGTAGAACTCGTAGGCAAGAATATAGCTTCTACAATGCAGAATTTAAGCAAAAAAAATCTTATTTTCGTGTGGATTTGCGAAAAATTGATGCATCCCTTAGCCTAATCACTTACAAAAGTGTAGTAGCTTCCCGCCCATCTGACATAAGGGCGATCGCTGACTAACTCCTCAATGGTTAGTTTGACACCTCAAATAGTAGAGTTTTCTCTAGTCAGGCTTTGAACGGGCAATAAAATAATCTAGAAAAATATGGCAATTTTTGTAGGTTGTGATACGCTATCTGCTTGAGAAGTGTGGAGGAGCCGAAAATGACTAAGCTGCGGGTGGGGTTACTGTTTGGCGGTCGTTCGGGAGAACATGAAGTTTCGATCAAATCAGCAGGGGCGATCGCTAACGCCTTGAGTGCCGGGGAAAATGCTAGTAAGTACGAAATATTGCCTTTTTACATCCAAAAAGATGGCCGCTGGCTGGCAGGAGAAGCACCCGAAAAGGTTTTAGCAACCGGCACTCCGCTACTGGAATCGGCAGAATCAACATCTGTTGGAAACCTGATATCCAACCCTCAAGCCCAAACTCTGAGCAATTGGCAATCTCCCTCTCAAGTTGCCCAAGTGGATGTTTGGTTTCCCATTCTCCACGGCCCCAACGGTGAAGATGGAACGATTCAAGGGTTACTGACTTTGATGCAAGTCCCCTTCGTCGGTTCTGGGGTGTTAGGTTCGGCTATGGGAATGGATAAAATTGCTATGAAAATGGCCTTTGAGCAAGCGGGATTACCCCAGGTAAAATACAAGGCGGTAACTAGATCGCAGGTTTGGTCTAATCCTTGCGTATTTCCGAAACTGTGTGATGAAATTGAGGCAACATTAGGTTATCCAGCTTTTGTCAAGCCAGCTAATTTGGGTTCATCGGTGGGTATTGCCAAAGTGCGATCGCGCCCAGAATTAGAAGCTGCTTTAGATAGTGCTGCCAGTTACGATCGCCGACTAGTTGTAGAAGCTGGAGTAGTCGCTAGAGAAGTTGAGTGCGCCGTTTTAGGTAACGACCAACCCCAAGCCTCTGTCATTGGAGAGATTACTTATGACAGCGATTTTTATGATTATGAAACTAAATATACTGAGGGTCGGGCAGATTTACTGATCCCCGCCCAGCTTCCAGAGGCGATCGCTCGTCAAATTCAAGATATGGCTTTGCAAGCTTTTGCCGCTGTTGACGCTGCTGGGTTGGCAAGGGTAGATTTTTTCTATGTGGAAGCAACACAAGAAGTATTTATTAACGAAATCAATACGTTACCAGGCTTTACTGCGACAAGTATGTATCCCCAACTCTGGGCCCATAGTGGAGTCTCTTTTCCAGAATTAGTCGATCGGTTAATTCAACTTGCTCTTGAAAGGCATTCTCCTAGCTGACAGAATAAATAAGCAAACTGATTTCTGATTATTACGGTAAAAAGCCACAATAAATACAGAACTTTGGCAAAATTTAGCCAGATTTGGTAGCTTATGTCTTACAAAAAAGCTACTTAAATCTAAATTTTGTTACGGATACCTGATGCTTGACTCCTCCAGTACAATTTATTGACTAGAGGGGTACAAATCTGAAAGTAATCATGGAAAAAAGTCAGAGTGTACAGCGCGAGCGAACCCATTTAAAAAGGGCTACTCCAGAGCTGACAAACAGGAAATCGAGACTAAGAAACAGCTCGAATGTTCTGATATATCTGGTTGCACATCATCCTTGGCTATTGTTGACTGGGTGTTTAGCCATGTTTCTGGGAGGCGGCACCTTTGCCTTATATAGCTTAGGTAATGCTGGCCCCGTGCCACAAGAAGAACCAGAAAAAATCCCAGTTATCGTTGAAGAACCAATCAGTCCGCCCTCTGAGAATAGCAATCCTACACCTTTATGGGTGATTGCTGCGATCGTTCTCAGCTGTGGTGGTGGTTCTTTGCTGATTTTCCGAATGCTTAACCGCACCAAGCAACCGCAAAAAGTTCAAAAACAGGTTAATCGCCAGCAGGTACGCTTGGCACACAAGCATTACCAAAAATTGGAACCAAATCTTCCCAAGAGTCAGCCAATTTTTGTGCCACAGCCACAACTAATGCCCCTGATGCAGATGCAACCTAAAACAAAGCATCTGGTAACTGTTCTCCCAGCAGAACACAAGCATCACTTGGATACGCGCACAGAACCCTTAGCAGAATTGATGGATCTTCGTAAAAATAGTTCATTGTCTGCTATTTTACGCCAGTATTAATACTACGGTAAAGTAAACCCCGTTAAATTAACACTTTTTGCCAATTAGCTAGGCTTAGATTCCCGACTTTCTCTAAGAAGTCGGGAATCTTGTTATGTACGAATAATTTATTTGCTATATAGCGGTTTCACTGCTTTTCAAAAGTTAGATATGAGCAATTAGGAAATTTAAAAACTTGCCAAAATGGCAACCAGCTTTTGATTATTCAAGTTAAATTGTATGAAGATAAACGACTTCAAGGGTTTGATTATCAGGGACTACCACTTAAGCGAATTTCTTTTGTAAAACACTGTTTACCAAGTGATTTACAAAAACAAAAAGCTATCTCTAACAATTATAGCAAGGAACTGGGGACTGGTGACTG
This sequence comes from Nostoc sp. ChiSLP03a, assembly GCF_034531215.2. Taxonomy (NCBI): domain Bacteria; kingdom Bacillati; phylum Cyanobacteriota; class Cyanophyceae; order Nostocales; family Nostocaceae; genus Nostoc; species Nostoc sp. ChiSLP03a. The sequence continues at coordinate 67,784 of NZ_JAVRBQ020000155.1, read as the reverse complement.
GGGATTGGGTGAAAAGTCTTGTTGTGTCTAAGTTTTATCATCTGTTAATGTCCTAACCACGTTGGCTGTTGCTATATTTGCAGAGTATCTATTTCAGTAAATAAATTCAATAATCAGGTTTGGCATTTGCTGCAACAGGAATATTAAATGCGTGCAGGCGTTGTTGAACTACGCATTAGCCCCTAATAGGGGTAACGTCTGTATACATTCCTGTTCACTTCAGCAGCAAATGATAGAGTGGGAGTTTGAAAGCTGACTGATATGCTTCCTCCCACTCTCTTTTTATCAAAACAGAATTCAGGAGTCAGGATTCAGGAGTCAGAATGAATTTTGTGCAACTGGTATATAGCGCAACAGTAGCACTCTTGCACAAAAGCAAGCTACGCGCATCGTCTATCTGCAACACGCTGCGCGAAGTAGAGAGCGTCTGAATCACCAGATTAATATTACTGAATTCTGAATTCTGGCTTCTGAATCCTTCTTTAAAAGTTAGTATCTTGTAAAAACTCAATAATCGCTTTATTTACCACCGCAGAAGCCCCAGTTGAGGCATCATGACAGCAATTAGATAAAATCTGTAATTTAGAATTAGGGATATGTTGATGTAATTTTCTCCCATGACTAGCAGGAAACCAACTATCTTGCTCACCCCACAAAACTAATGTAGGACACTTAATTGCACTCAGGTTATTTTGAATTTTGGTAAGCATATTTGGCTTATTTGCTTGCCAATTCTCAATTTCTCGCGCGGCTATTTGTAACTCTTCGGCAACTTTTGCGATCGTACCAGGCAATTCAGTAAACGGGTAAGTTATCCAATAGATATCTTCCTGTGTCAAGATTGAGGGATCGAATAATACCCTACGTCTTTCTATTGCCATAACTTCTTTAAATAGAGGTGCAAACAAATATGTCAGACGTAAGGAATCAATTGTTTGCATTATTTCTAAGGGCATTTGGGCAAGCAACCACATAGACCAATGAGGTAGCTGTTCGGCAAAAACAGGTACGTTTACTACTATAAGCCGTCCGATTAACTGCGGGTTTTCTTGAGCAAGAGCAAGGGCAACTAATCCCCCTAGAGATTCTGCCACAATAATTGCGGGTTCATCACATAATGCCTGAATAATTCTTTGAAACTCAATAACTTGATGACCGTTGTGTTCTTTTCGAGACAATGGTTTTTCGGAAAAACCAAAACCTTTGGCATCAAAACAAATTACTCGGTAATATTTAGATAATGCTGCTACGCTGTGCCGCCAATTGTAGCTCCAACTCCCCATCCCATGTAATAAAATTAGCGGTTTCCCTCTTCCTCTTTCGCCATAAGCAATTTGTACAGGATACCCTTTAGCGTCACTAATAACTAAACTTTGCCGCCCTTTGGGAAAAGTAGCTTGCCACCAATCTTTCATTCTTTTATCAATAAACAATTTAACCGCCTGTAAAGGCGTTCCACAGGATTCTAATTAGGATCACAGGCAATGCTACTAAGACAATGGAGATGAGCAATAATCCAGCCAAAACGGCAAAGATAAACCATCTGTCTGCACTCTTTTGCTCGCTAGGAAACTTTAAGTATTCTTCCAAGAGCTTGATATTATTAGTGTTAGCTCTCCAGGCAACATCAAAAAAGTCTCCCAAAACTGGGACAGCACCTACCAAGCCATCAATGATTACATTCAAAACCATTTTACCTAGAGTTGCTTTAGATACGCCTAGCCGTGCTGCTTCTAGAATAATGTAGCTAGAAAACATTATTCCCAAAAAATCACCACCAATCGGTATGAGTCCTAAAATTGGATCTAAACCAAAACCAATCTTTGTGCCAGGAATGGTAATAACATTATCCAGCAATCGACTTAGCTGACGCAGGCGCTTCAAGGTGGGTGCTTTGGCATCAGGTTCAATCATCGGAAATCGAGGAGGAGAATCAGTCATGGAGGCGATCGCTTACTTTGTATTGAATCGTTAGATATTTTACTCCCCTACTGAGCTTTTGCAATCATTTTCTCAAGGATTTACGAATTAATATTTCACTTTCGATTGCGGCTGGGCTTTTAAGCGCATATCTTCGCCGACAGTCACGTTCAACTGATCGCCGATTAACAGAACAGCAGCGCTCATTGACAGCCAAAGCATTAAAACTATCACTGCTCCTACAGCACCATATACTTTATTATAATTGCCAAAATTCGCCACATACAGCCGAAATAGGGCAGACAACATTGCCCAAAAAACAGCTGCTAAAATTGCTCCAGGCATCATTGGCGTGCCTGAGTTCCACTGGCTTGGGCCATAGCGATAGACAAAGCCAAAGGCGACAGCAACAATACTTAAAGCTAAAGGCCAGCGTAACAGTAGCCAAAGATGCAACAAAAAGATTAAAGAACTATTTTCGCGCGCTACTATTCCCAATAGCCAGTCGCTGGTAAACACTGAGAAAGAGGCTAGTATGAACAGCAACATAGTACCGACTGTTAATCCCAGAGAGACAAGCTTGGCTTTCCAAAAAGGACGAATGTTTTCTGAAGGAATTTGATGGATTTGATCGAGGGCTGTCATTGCGGTACTCACCGCCCCAGAAGCAGTCCAAATTGCTAATACAAAGCTTAGAGAAAATAAACCACTGTTTTTGGAGTTAGTAATTTCTGTGGTAGCAAAATCACGAATTAGCTCCAGGGCTTGTTCGGGTAAGATTTGACTTAGTTGTGCCGCCAGTTGTTTAAAGGTATTTTGTAAAGATTCTGCCAATAAGCCAATGGCTGTGATGATAGCAAGAATTGCTGGAAACAGCGATAGCATGGCATTAAAGGCGATTTCCGAGGCGAGTCCAAAAAGTCGCCTTTCGATTGTTCTGGAAAAAGTTTTTTTAATCGTGCGCCAATTGAGGTGGCGAAAGAAGCGAAAAAAACGAAGCTTTGGCATAATTTAGAGTTAAAACTGGTTGGGTTTATTAACTACTGTGCTAAATTTTGCGTAGCGATCGCATCTGTCTTTCTACCGCAAGAATACTGAGTCGAGAGTTTCTAACTAATGACCATTGACCCTTCGGGTGACGCTCCTACGTCGCTACCGCTTCGCTAACACCAGTTGCTCATGGGGGAAACCCCCAAGACCGCACTGGCTCACCAATGACTAATGACTATTAATGTATGAATCAAGATTTAACACAACAGTGGTTGACAGAAATCCAGGTAATCAAAGAGCAGATGGTGGAGCTTCAACACGAGCGCGATACAGCTTGGGAAAGTGCCCAAAAATGGCGTCAGCTTTACAATACAGAAGCAGAACAACGCCGTACAGATACTCAACTTTCCCAACAGACGATCGCCTCTCTCAAAGCAGAACTGCATAAACTCCAAGGTCTTGAAATAGACACACTAGCTGCTGGGACACCAGCAGCTATCCAACAAGAAATAGAACAGCTAAAATCTGTAGAAGACTTGCAAGCTAAACTGATCGCCGCAATTAAAGAACGCGATCGCCTCTTGCAAGCTTTGAAAACTGAGCAGGAGAATCATGCCCAAACCCGCAATAGTCTTACTACTGCATTGGGTGATGCTATTGATAGCCTAACGCGCGAACGAGCAGGAGCAGGGAGCAGGGGAGCAGGGAGATGAGGGAGCAGGGGGGCAGGGGGGCAGAGGAGCAGAGGAGCAGGGGAGCAGGGAGCAGAGGAGCGGGGAGATGAGGGAGTGAGGGGATAAGCAGATAAACAAAACTCCTAACTCCTAACTCCTAACTCCTAACTCCCAATCCCCAATGCCCCATGCCCCATGCCCAATGCCCAATGCCCTAAAATCCCATTGCCTTAGCTACTGCGCCCAGTTCTGCCGCGATACCTTGTTGAAATTGACTGTGATTGTGTTTAATGGCTGTATCTGGGTCTTTTAGTCCATTGCCTGTGAGGACACAAATTACTGTCGCCCCTGTGGGAACTTGGTCTTTCACCTGCAACAACCCAGCGACAGAAGCGGCGCTAGCAGGTTCGCAGAAGATACCTTCTGATGCTGCTAAAAGTCGATAGGCATCGAGAATTTCGGCATCGGTAACGGCGTGGAAATTTCCCTGACTGGCGGTTTGGGCTGCGATCGCTAATTCCCAACTTGCAGGGTTGCCAATCCGAATTGCTGTCGCTAAAGTTTCGGGATGCGCCACTGGCTGACCGTGAACTAAGGGGGCTGCTCCTGCGGCTTGGAATCCCATCATCCGGGGTAAGCGATCGCACTTTCTGGCTTGATGATATTGACAAAATCCCATCCAATATGCTGTGATATTTCCGGCATTTCCCACGGGAATACACAACCAGTCTGGTGCGTCACCCAATGCATCGACAATTTCAAAGGCTCCTGTTTTTTGTCCTTCTAGCCTGTAGGGATTGACCGAATTCACCAAAGTGATCGGATAGCTTTCGGCCATGTCGCGGACAATTTCTAGCGCTTGGTCAAAATTACCTTTAATTGCCAATACTTCTGCGCCGTACAACAACGCTTGAGCTAACTTGCCCAGCGCTACATAACCGTCGGGAATCAGTACAAAGGCATTCATACCTCCGCGTCTGGCATAAGCGGCGGCGGCAGCTGAGGTGTTGCCCGTGCTGGCACAAATGACTGCTTTTGCCCCTGCTTCCTTGGCCTTGGAAATTGCCATAGTCATCCCCCGGTCTTTGAAGCTGCCGGTGGGATTGAGACCATCATATTTTACAAAAACCCGTACTTGTCTGCCAATGCGTTCTGCGATCGCTGGCGCTGGTATTAGAGGTGTGTTGCCCTCCAACAGAGTCACAATCGGTGTTTTTTCGCTGACAGGCAAGTATTCGCGATAGGCTTCTATCAGTCCGGGCCAGGGTTGGCGATGAGATGTAGCAACAGACAGGCTCAAAGTCACGGGATTTAAAATTTCTTAATGTAAGGATTGGATATTTTAGAAAGGGTGGGATCGGGAAGCGCAAAATGGGAAAGAGGAAAAAAGTAGATTTTTCGTTACCAGTTGCCTGTTCAGAGTTCCCTAATCTCAAAGAATCTTGTTAAGAATATTATTTGTGGTGCAGGCGTTTCACTTACTATTTTTATTTAGAACGTTAATTTATCATAAACCGCCACGGCAACCTTCGGTTCAACAAATTACCTTCGAGGAGACTGACAAGGTGAAAAATCATCTGTAAATCTATAGGACTCTTATTTAATTTTTGAACAAGACTGAGTACGTATTTATCCTATTCCTTATTTTGTGTTCCCTGTCTATAGAAGTAAATTCTCCGAATTAATTAAACTGATTCCTATATTAGACTTACGTCATAACTCTCTAAAAATTTTATTTATCCGTGGTTTAAGTCGCGCTTAGTGAATCATTTTATTCAGTAGTGCCTATGTATTTTCCTAGTCTATGTGTTTTACTTAAGATAGGAAAATACTTAAGAGGCTGTCTCTTTTTGATGTTAGCCTTCCACCTCCCTTTCTACAAGAGACTGCACCAAGTGCAAGTGCTTCGCCCTACGTTTTTTCATGATTTAGGATAATTCTTGATATAGTCTACATATAATTTCTTGCGTAAATTCCTCAAAAACGGCGATAATTGTTTGTACAACCATAATTGACAGAGTATAAATTAACTATTCTTAAGTATCTTCCCGTGGAAGGATGCTTTACACACTTGGGTCAGTGTTTTTTTGGAACACAGCCATTATAATCACCGTCTTTTATGATTGAACCCAAAATCCATTAGAGTAATTGATTGAAAATATACAATTATTTAATAAAGCTTAAAAGAGCATTATTATAATATTTCTAATGGTGTGAGTTAAATAGTGGATTTAATTAGCAATGCCTACTTATTTATCTAGTGTTTCCGATCGCGAGTCCCAGACTGCCTGGGTCAATAAGTTAACCAAGTCTTATTATCAAGACGATCAGCAAGCTAAATTGATGCATTTACAAGCAGAGGTAGACTCTCTGTTGCAGCAATTGGAAAGTCTGAAGCACCAACGTTTAGCCGAAACCAACCAAAAAGAAGAATAAGTCAGTCTTCTAGATAGCGATTAGATAGCGATGTCTACGACGGGCTATCTGGCGTCGCTTTTCCCCCCTTTAATTTAAATTTGAGTAAAGGGGAAATTTGAGTCAGGGGTGCGTTATTCAAAGCGCTGATTTTTCTCTGACCAGCGCCTCAAACTGTAGTTATGAGCATTTTCTACCAGTAAAGCTAAGGATTGCACCCCTGAAAGCTTGGCGATCGCAGAGAGTCTTTGTAAGTAATTTTCTGTAAAATCAGTGTAAATAACTTTATTTACATCAGACAAAATTATAGTCCGGTCGCGGCGCTGCTCTGTGTTTTTTCTCTGTTCAGGTGTCCCCTGATTCAAGGATGCTATTGCTTCTGGTGAGATAGTCAGGATTATTTCTGGTTGAGCGTTATTTGTTAAATCAATCACTTGAACAGGCCAATCACCTAATTTTTCCTGCATCTGTTCAAAGCTAGGAATAGCACCAACCGGAAATTCACCAGATTGCTGCAAAGATTGCCACAGACTCGATAGCATTACCTTTACCCCTTGGGGATTTTGTTGATGCAGTTCCTGTAGAGTAATGGGAGATGGTTGCACCCATTCCAATGCGGCATTTGTCAAAGCTAAAGGTTTGGGTTGGAGAGCATCGTTTGGATTATCTGGAATTTTTGGGCCAGCAGCTAAGAGGCGCAAAATTTTACCCCGTAGTTGCACCGCTTTGATAGCGGCTATAGTAATTTTTTGCTCTCCATTTGGCAACCAGACTACAATCTGGATTTCCGGGTCAGAACTGATTCCCAAAGTCTTCCAGAAAAATTTGGCGGCGTCAGTTTTCGGGGGGTTAAAATTCTCAAAGGGGAAATTTAGCCAGCGTTTCCCATCATTAAATGCACTTACCTCCACCTGATACCAAACTTGGTTATCCGTAAGTTTCAAATCTCCTGGGGAATTTGGTTGCAGCCATTCGGCGTTAGTAACTTGAGTGATTGGTTGCACCGTACCAACAATCTGACTAGGGTGAATCGAGGATATTTGTGATGTACCCTTACCATTGAGTTTTGCCAACAGACCTTGAATATAAGCAAGATTCTCTTTTGTAATTTTTGGTTGCGCCTTTAACCAAGAATTAGCATGTCCTTCTCCCCGTTGAACTGCTAAAATCAACGCGAACCAAGCTTGCACCTCTCGTCTATTTGGGTTCACCTGCAACGCTGCCACTGTGCGATTCCACAACCGTTTTTCATCAGCATTGAGTAGAGTGGCAATTTCTTGGGCATTATGTGGCGAGGCTTCAAACACCTGTAAAGCTTTCTCCCAGCGACCATCAATCAAATCTGCCAGCACTTCTTGACTAGGACTTGCCCAAATTTTCTGGGCTTGAATTTTAGTAAGTTGAGAATGCAAGCGAATCAAATCCATTTGTGCTTGCGCCGCTTCTGGTAAAACTCCTTTGCGCTGTTTCTTGATGAATTTCAACCATTCAAAAGCTGGTGTCCACAATCCACTACGGGCAATTGACAAGGCACTTTGGTATCCAGAATTCTTGAAGGTCGATGATTGGAGGCTAATCGCCTCCAATTGAATTGGTTTGAGGAATAACTTCAGAGGTTTGACTTGGTAAACTTGTAAATGCGGTTCTAAACCTACTGTTTGATCGATAACTAACTCTTTTGTACCATCACCAGTTACCTGCTGCCATTTCGGCAATTGTCCGTTAGGACTAGTCCAAGACAACATTTGTAGTAAGTTTGTGCGTTCTGGATTGTAGTATACGACGTAACCGTAGCGGATCGTATCAGTTGCTTGTTGGCGTTTACCCCGCAAATCAAACCAAACCCCTGATGATGGTGTCTTACCTTCAAAGCGTTGCACTTCAGTTAAAGGTAGGGGAATACTGATATCCTGGGGTTCTGAAGTTCCATCAAGCAAAGAAGAAATCACAAAGGATTCATCTGGGCCAGTTACAGATAATTGAGTCACTAAATAGTAGTAATTTTCTGACTGAGATTTAAACTCTAACTCAACTGATCGCTCGTAAACCCTAAGTTCCACTAGTTCTTCACAATCAGATTGACAATTAGCACGTTGTTGAAAAACTGGTAGTAAAAATGAGGTTTTCACATCTTGATTTAAAGGCAGAGTTTTCCCAAATATTTGGTTTTTTTTACTCAAATCCAGTTGAATTTGTTTGAGAGTTTGGGGGCGTTCGTGTTTACCAAGGGGAATTTGTGCCCATGCAGGTAAAATTTTATTTAGCCAGCTTACTTCGTCTGGATTGAAGATGAAGAGAACACTAATCCAGGCAAAAGCCACAATTAGACTAGCACTACTTAAGATAATTGCGTAGCTTGCCGCCGTAGGCATCGCTAATATTGATGACAACCAACTTCCTCGTTTTAGCTTTTTCTGGGGTTTTTTAGCGACGCGTTTCATCGCACCAGCACGAGGTTGATTCGGTTTAGAGGCTTTTGGCTTCAGCTTGCGTGAACGATTTGCCATAGATTGGGGATTAGGGATTGGGGATTGGGGATTAGGGATTGGGTATTAAGAAAACTCTTTCCTAATCCCCAGTACCTAGTCCCCAGTACCCAGTACCCAGTCCCCAGTAACCAGTCCCCAATACCCAATACCCTGTTATACTCGCCCTTGCAAAAGTTGCCCAGAAGCATTAAGTCTAATTTGGGACAAAATCCGTAAATGTCCCCATGTGAACCCTAGATGATCGCGAATACACTCTTCACTTAAGTATGTGAGCAGAGTGTAAAAAATTGAAAGGTAGACTTATTAGCCGCAGTTATCGCAAAACCTGGATGCTCGCATCGTTACTAATTGCGGGAGTAAATGGAGTTGCACAAAAAGCATTAGCACAAGAGTACATCAATCCAGAAACTACTCAGGAGATAGGAGTTAAGGACAATAATATTATTCCCTCATCTCCCCTCCTCCCAGAAGAACCGATGGCTCAAGTTACATCGGTATCTCAACTCAAGGACGTACAACCCAACGATTGGGCATTCCAAGCCTTGCAATCTTTGGTAGAACGCTATGGTTGTATAGCCGGCTATCCAGATAGCAGCTATCGCGGTAATCGCGCCTTAACTCGGTATGAATTTGCTGCGGGTGTAAACGCTTGTTTAGATAGAGTTAACGAATTAATCACTACAGCCACCAGCGATTTAGTCACTCGCGAAGATTTAGCAATATTACAAAAATTACAGTCAGAATTTGCTCCTGAATTAGCAACTTTGCGGGGTCGTGTCGATAATTTAGAAGCCAAAACTGCTGAAATTGAAACCAACCAATTCTCAACAACAACTAAACTCAGTGGACTACTGATAGTTGGCATTCAAGGACGAACTAACAATCGTGGTGATGTGAATCCTAGAGATAGACAAAAGGATACAGATGATGCCGGGACAAATATTAATCTTATATCCCTGGCACAGCTGTATTTAACTAGTCAAATTACTCCCAGTAGTTATTTGTTTACAGGTCTTTTAGATGGTAACGGAACAACTGCGCCTAGATTTACTAATAGTGTTTCCCGGAATGATGTTTTACTTGGTTACGAATTTCCTACAAATAGCTTGATAGTAAGTGACTTAAATTTTCATTGGCTGGTGACAAATAAATTAGCAGTAATGGTAGGAACAGAAGGTGTAAGTATGCCAGCTGCTTTCCGAGGCCCCAATCGGGTAGAAAGCGCTGCAACAGGGCCATTATCTTATTTTGCCCAAAGAAACCCAATTTTAAATATGGGATATGGTCACGGCGGTATAGCTATTGATTGGCAATTTGCTAAACGCGCTAGTTTGCAGGCAATTTATACTAGTTATCAACCAGGAAATCCCGGTAAAGGTAGTGGTTTATTTGATGGAACCACTACAACAGGTGTGCAATTACTGCTGACACCAACCGATACTCTAGATTTAAGTTTATATTACGTTAACAATTACGCTTCCGATGGTTGTTTGCTAACCTTTGTTGGTGATGAATGCTTAACTACAGTTAATACCACTACCGGAAAATCAGCACCGCTACAAACTAACGCCGTAGGTGCAACTCTTACTTGGCAAATTTCTCCCCGCATTAGCGCAGGTGCGTGGGGTGGTTATACTAAATCTTATATTCCTGGGCAATCGGGAAGTGTAGAAACAACAAATTATATGGTGTTTATGAATTTCCCTGATTTATTGAAGAAAGGAAATTTAGGAGGAATTTATGTCGGTCAACCTCCTAAGATCACTAGTAGTGATTTACCTGTAGGAAATAATGTCCCTGATTTTATCAATACAGGTTTAGGACGAGCAGGTGGACAACCAGGCACGACCACTCAAATTGAGGCATTTTATCGTTTTCAATTAACAGATAATATTAGCATTACACCAGGAATAATTCATCTTATCCAGCCTGGTAACACACCAGATAGTGACTCAGTTACTATCGGCATTCTGCGAAGTACTTTTAGTTTTTAATCCTGCTTGCAGATAAATATTATAGAACTTAAATTTTGATAGCACTTAAATTAAATAAATTGGTCTTAATCAACTCTTAAATATATCTTTTTTAATGCTATGTACCTGATTTTCAATAGATATAAAAAAAGGTTTGATTCACCGCCGAATCTCGATATCAATCCAGTGTATAACAACATCCCAAATTAATAGACTCATGATTATATTCATAGAGCATCTTCCTATAGGATGTTTGCAAATATGCTGAAACTTGATATTATTTCGCTTCGATATCGCCAAATATCTAAAATAGAAAATTAATCTGCCATAAGTTCTAATTTTTTATCAGTATTTTTACAACTATAATGAATAATTTTTGCACTTGCTAATCCCTAGCAAATACTGTTTATAATTGGACTTTTGTGAGTAATACTAGACAAAAATTAATGACGAAAAAGTTCATCATGAACCTAAGTATAGTTGATGATAAATTGCAGATAGAATTTACATTTAAAGAGCAACTGCTAGCCGTTCGTTTGAATAAGCTTTGGCAAATATCACTAGCTAATATTGAACAAGTCACAACAGCCGAACCCCAAAGTAATTGGCGAGAATTGCGTGCCCCTGGTAGTTTTATTCCTGGAGTGATTAAAGCTGGAACTTATTACACTAACCGAGGTAAAGAGTTTTGGTATGTGAATCGAGAAACAAATTATTTAACCATTGAATTGCAAGATGAATCCTACAAACGGATTATCTTAACTATTGATAACAACGAGTCTTGGCAACAAAGACTTCTTCAGATCATTGCTGTATAGTTAGTCAAGTAAAATCAGTCCCACAAAATAAGTTGTGCGGTATTGCTTATTAGTGTCAACATAAGCCAAAATATGGGCGAAATTCTTGTTTTCACCTAACAATCGCCTGGAAATGCTGGCTGCATTGTCTGTACTGCAAGTAAGAGAGGCGGCAGCCCTTTTAACGAGCATTCCCAGTCCGGAACTGGGAACAAGTCAATCTTGCAAAGCTTTGTCTAATTAAGCTTCTACCTTATTTGGTGTTTTGTGTATTAACCACCAGCGACAGCTGGGACAATACTTACTTCATCGCCATCTTTAAGAGTTGTATTAATACCATCTAAATGGCGAATGTCTTCGCTATCAACGTAAAAATTTACAAATCGACGTAGTTTGCCTTCTTCATCGCACAACCGAGATTTAATACCAGGAAAGCTTTGTTCTAAGGAGTCCAACAATTCAGCAATGGTGCTACCGTTGGATTCTAGACTAGCTTGATTATTAGTCAAATTCTGAAGAGTTGTAGGAACTAAAACTGTTACAGCCATAGAAGTACAAAGTGAATAGTTAAAAGTGAGGAGTATAATTTAAGAGTTAGGAGTCATGAATAAAAAATTCATAACTCATAACTCCTAACTAAACGAGGACTTGTTGCCATTCCAAGCGATCTAGAGTACGCGATCGCTCTAGCGCACGTTCAAAACTATCGAGTTTCGCATCAATAGTCAAGGGTTCACCAACGTAGCCTTGGACTGCTTCTTGGGTTTTCAAACCATTTCCTGTGATGTAAACCACGGTAGTTTCATCTGGATCGATTTTGCCAGCTTCTACCAGTTTTTTCAGCACGGCCACGGTTGTACCACCAGCCGTTTCTGTGAAGATGCCTTCGGTTTCTGCCAGCAATTTGATGCCATCAATAATTTCGGCATCATTGACTGATTCAATGTTACCACCAGTTTTCTGAGCTAGCTCCACAGCATAAATACCGTCTGCTGGATTGCCTATTGCTAACGATTTCGCAATTGTATTCGGTTTTACTGGCTTAATAAAGTCGCGTCCTTCTTTGAAGGCTTGAGCGATTGGCGAACAACCTTCAGCTTGAGCGCCACTGAAACGAACGCTCTTGTTTTCTACTAAACCAACTTCAACAAATTCTTGGAACCCTTTATAAATTTTTGTAAAGAGCGAACCAGATGCCAAAGGAGCAACTACATGATCTGGTAATTCCCAACCTAGTTGTTCTGCAACTTCAAAACCTAGCGTCTTAGAACCTTCAGAGTAATAAGGACGCAGATTAATATTGACAAAACCCCAGCCATGTGTATTAGCAACTTCCGAACAGAGACGATTGACTTGATCGTAGTTGCCTTTGACGGCCATGAGGGTGGGACTGTAGATTAAGCTACCAAGAATTTTACCAGCTTCTAAATCTGCGGGGATGAACACACAGCAGTCTAAACCGGCATGAGCTGCGATCGCAGCTGTAGAATTTGCCAAATTACCAGTGCTAGCGCAAGAAACAGTAGTGAAACCTAACTCTCGCGCCCTGGATAGAGCGACTGATACCACCCGATCCTTAAAGCTCAGGGTGGGCATATTCACGGCATCATTTTTTATATAAAGCTTATTTAGACCCAGGCGACGGGCAAGACGATGAGAACGAACTAGGGGAGTCATCCCCGTTCCCACATCTATAACATTGTCAGTTGCGACAGGCAAAAAGGGGCGGTAGCGCCAAATTGAATTAGGCCCAGCTTGAATTGTTTCACGAGTGACAGTCAGACGTAGGGCGTTGTAGTCATATTTGACTTCTAAAGGGCCAAAACATAACTCACAAACATTACTGGCTTTGAGTTCATATTCTGCACCACATTCCTTACACTTCAAGGCTTGAAAGTAAGCAATGCTGGTTTGGGTTTGGGTTTTGATTGCCTGAGTCATAAACTAGCTTTCCCTGTTTGGCTGTCACTTGTCGCCTGATACTAACACGAGCAAAAATACCAGTCAAACATACCCGACTAAAAATGTCGGATATACTTGGTATTAATAGTAAGGATTCTTGTAAAACTTTAATACTAGTAATCTCTATTTTTAGTAACTACACGTATACTGTTCATGTTATGAAAAAATAAAATAGCTTCCGTTATTCAGTATTAACACTGAAAAACGTGATGATTAAATTGCATTTTTTTATGACAAAGTTGCATTTTATGAAATTGCTATCCTATTTAAGCGATCTAGAATGCTTAGTTAATTTTCAATTTTTTTTATCTAAATGACTCTCTGGGGCAGTATATATTTCTGATAATAAAGACTCAAAAACATTTTTATATATAAGTTTTAGTGTTTTTAGCATCTGAATCAAGCCACTAAAATTGCTATGTGTGTTGCCAAAATAAAGTTAGTTTTTCAGCTTTGATGCACTCACTCATAGCTCAAGAAGTTACTTATTTATACGGAAGATTTTTTTTGCTTTAAAAGCTACATTGCTATTTACATCTCTAACCAAGCAAAATACAGTAATAAATTACACATATTTGCGATTGCCAGCTTTGATTCTCAAGGGTAAGCGTAAAACCATTAGACAAGTTATTTCTGGTTATTGTCTCAATATAATTTCCCAGGAGTGTCAATAATTTAACTCCTTAAATATGCATTCCCAAAACTTCAACGTTTTGGGCAGCCATAATCGGTAATTCCTTAAAGGGAATTGCCAAACTTTATCCTGTCTCAAAATCCGAGATACAAGTTCAGCAAACAAACTACTTATATGGTAAATCGAACTCAATCCGTAAATAAACAGCGTAAACTTTATCAATTTCTAGTAGCAACAGCATTATTAACTGGTAGCCTTTTCCAATTTCTTGCACCCGTATTAGCTGACGGAACGACTGCGGGTACATCTATCAGTAACACTGCAACAGCAACCTACGAAGATCCCAACAGTCCAGGGACAACTATAAATGCCACTTCTAACACTGTGGTTGTCACTGTAGCAGAAGTTGCTGGAATTACCGTTACAGGGTCTGGAGTCACAGATAACAATGGCGGTAATGTTGCAGTTGGCGACTTACTAATCTACACCTACACCTTGACCAATGTAGGTAATGACCCCACCAAATTCCACATTCCCAACCAAGCGACAACAACTGGGCCGGGTACAGTTTCTGGCACATTACCAAATGGTGGTACAGCTAATAGCCTGCAATATAGCACTGATGGTGGTCAAACTTGGATAAACGTCCCTCAAGGTGGTGTAGACACACCTTCTGTTCCGGTTAACGGTACTGTGTTAGTACGTGTGCCAGTAACTGTACAAGCTGGCGCTCAAACCAATGATGTCATTACCGTTACTCTTGGTAATACTCCTGGTGATGCTCAAAACCAACTGCGGAGTCCTGATGGTGGTGACGTATTCACCGTAGATAACCCCGATGGTAGTGCTGGTGAGGTATCTGGCACACCAGTTAATGGTACACGGGAAGCTAGCGCCACCGAGCAAATTAAGGTTGGTTTAACGGTGAAGACCTATGCTTTAGCCACCATTCTCAAGATTCGCAGTGGCTATAACAATGCTGGCACAACTGCGATTACAGATGATAAATTGACCTACGATTTGAGTTTGCGAGTTGAGTCCAACGATCCCACAGGACAGGGAATTACACCAGCAGCTTTGACGGGTACAAGCATCAATGTTAATGGTGTTGCTGGCACTTATATCTTGGTTTCTGATGCGATTCCTGCAGGTACAGATTTGGCGGTAGCACCAACTGCACCTCCTGGTTGGCAAACAGTTTATACAACTACCGCAGTTACAACTAATGCTAATGCTGCTAGTTGGACTACGACAGCACCACCCTTGGCCTCAGTCACTCGCGTTGGTTTTATAAATAATCCAGCGACTATTACTTCCATTGCTCCTGGTACAACAGTGAATGGCTTCTCGATTCAGCTAGCTGTTGAATCAACAGCAACTTCACCCTTAATCGTCGCTAATATCGCTCAATTGTTTGGTCAAACACCCAGTAGCACTTTACCAGTATACGACGAATCTGGCGACCAAAACCCCAGCAACTATGATGGTTCTTCAGGTAGTATGACACCTCCTACGGGTACAGATACCAATGGTGATGGTATTCCCGATACTCTACCACCTGCCAACGTTGATGATGGCTATATTAACACTCCAGCATCTCCAGAAACTGGAACTGACACAGGTAATAACAACACTGGTACTGGTACAGGTGGTGAGGCGAACGTCTTCACAGTGCAAGCGCCTATTGCTTCAGCGTTACTCAACGGGCCGCAGAATGCGCCGGATGCTACTGGGCCATCAGGTGGAACCAACGATGATTTCACTAACAAATCTTCTCTCGTTCCTGCTGGTACAGCACCAGGTAGTACACTTGACCCACAATCAGTTGGCTTCACCAATACAGTTAAGAACAGTGGTACTGACTCAGGTGTTTTGAAGATAGAGCCTACGCCACCAGCAATTCCAGGAGATTTACCGAATAATACGAAGGTGACTATTACCTACGGTAGTCAGTCTGCTGTCTATACCTATAATAATGGAGCGTTTGCATTAACTGCTGGTACAGCAATTACAATCCCCAATGTTGCTCCTGGTGCAAGTATTAACTATGGTGTGGAAGTTGATTTACCTCCAGGCACGCAGTTATCTACTGATATTAGTAAAGGCTTCCCAGTACCTATCACTGCTTCGATTGACAACTATACGACAGATACCAACGGTGATGGAATTAAAGATACTGGCAATGATAATACCTTTGATTCATCCAATATTACCATAGATCGCGTGTACACTGGCTTCCTGAAACTGCTGAAAATGTCACGAGTTTTACAAGGAACTGGGCCTGTAGTCCAGGGGAATGATGGCACATTCAGTATCGATCCGAAAAAGCCTGCACCAGGAAACATTATTGAGTACCAAATTCAATACACAAATATTTCCGATCCTCAATCTGGAACTGGGAATGTGATTTTGAATGCTAACAAAGTTGTGATTACTGAAGATGGTACGAAAAGCCCCAATAACTGGGCATTAGACAACGATGCTAGCGGTCAAATTGATACTAGCAACATTGTTGGTTCAGCTAAGGATTCCGGGAGTGCAACCATCCAATTCTTTAGTGGTAATCCAGCTACTAGCTCTGGCATTGACCAAACTGGAACTACGGCAAACACTGATGTTGCTAAGTACATAGATACTGTAACTGGCACGATCGCACCGGGTATTCAAAGAACATTTACCTTCCAACGCAAGGTGAACTAATTCGTTGGGATTGGGGACTTTGAAGTTTGCAGACTCTGGTACAGAAGAGTCTGCGAAGTATTTGATCTTATCCTCAACCCCAAACAGCAAGCAAATAGGAGAGTGACTTTTTCTTAGCAAAAGCTGGGAAAGATAAGTCAACAATTTACATTCTGGAAGTTTTTTGAGGTTATTTATATGAAGCGTGTTTCTTTTGCAGGTTTAGGAGCATTCGCTCTCATTGCCACAGTTCCATTTGTCGGTCAAATTCCGGGAATCGCAAATGTATGGCATTCAGAAAGTGCTGTTGCTCAGAATATCAGAACTCAAGGGCAAATTCAATTGCGTTTAGAAGCAGAAAAGCAAGTAGTGGCACAGGATCGACAAGGTAAGCAAAGCCAGAAATGGGAACCTTTAAAAGGTCAAGTTGTGGTGCGACCAGGAGATGTATTGCGATATACCTTGATTGGCGAAAATCAGAGCGAACGCCCAGTGAAAAATTTGATTTTTAATCAACCTATTCCTAAAGGAATGGCCTACGTGCTGAATTCTATTAATGTCGCTAAAAATACTAAAATTACTTGCAGTATTGATGGTGGGCGTAGCTTTGTTGAAAATCCCACTGTTAAAGTTACTCTTCCTGGCGGCAAAGTGGAAACCAAACCAGCCCCAGCCATTGCTTACACTCATATCCGTTTGCAGATTCCGTCACTTGCTGCGAAGACAACAGTCAAGGCAACTTATCAAACCCAAGTCCGCTGATTTAAGACGCAAAGACACGCCGCCTTGCTAACTCGGAAAAGAGCCGCAATCAAGAATATTTTTAGATTCCATCTGGAAACAAAATTTTAAAAGAGTTTGAGCTTAACTGGATTTCCCCAAATAAATAAGTGCTTTTATTAACAACAACCTTGACATTTAATAGGAGATGTGTTAAGTGAGCCATCCTCAAAACCAAAAGCAAATTAGTTCTAGCGGTAGCTGGTGGCGACGGTTAACAGCTACTGTTCTTCTGGGAAGTTTTTTGCATACTACTATATCTATGCCAGCGATCGCGCAACAGACTAACAATCTGGTTGCGTCTTTGCCATTAATAAATCAAGCTACTTATACTTATACAGATTCTGCTAGCAATTCTCAATATCAAGGAACTTCTGAGCAAATCAATTTTAGTCCTATCCCCTTACTCGATCCATTAGGACGGATTTTAGGTTGCGCTGGGACAATTTTACCTGACTATACAGGTTTTTCAGTTGGGGTATACGAACCTAACTCTAGCGATCCAACGGGGACAGAATTGGGCAGTTTGGTTGCTTTGACTCGAACAGAGTTGCCAGATATTCCTAATAACAATGTTCCTGGTGGAAAATCGCCGAATACTGAAAATAGTAATCCCTACTTCGTTACGAATAACCCTGCGGGTGTCTACAATTTCCTACTCGATCCGAATAAAGGTCAAACCGCTCCAGGTAGAACCTACATTTTTGTAGTTAATCCACCACCAAATTCTATCTATAAACAGCGACGGGTCAAGATTGAAATCCTTGAGAGTACTGGTACACAAGGTAATAATGTCGTGCGATATGTGGCCAGTTCTCTAGATGGTCAACCAATCAGTATTACGGGTGAAACCAGAGTAGAACAAACAGTTGTTTTAGTTCCCAATGCAGAAACGGTAGGACTGGATTTATTAGCCTTTGAATTCACTACAAATTTGTGTCAAGCCAATCAGTTACAGATTATCAAAACAGGCGATCGCGCTACTGCTGAACCTGGAGATACGGTAATCTATCGCCTGTCAGTAAAAAATCTTGCTGATGCTGGTTTGAATAATATATTTGTCACCGACAACCTACCTTTAGGATTCCAGTTTTTACCGAAATCTGTACAAGGAGAGCTAGATGGTCAACCAGTCGCGATCGCTTCAGAACGCAATGGTAACACAGTGACATTCCGCACAGATGTAACAATTCCCCCAGAGAAAGTCTTGAATATTGCCTACGCTGCTCAACTAACAGCTGATGCGCTGCGTGGTACTGGTCGTAACACTGCGATCGTTAATGGTCAACGAGCTGATAACCGTTTTAGTACTAAGGATGGTCCAGCAACCCACCAATTGAAAATTCGTCCAGGAATCGTTTCTGACTGTGGCACGATTATTGGTCGCGTGTTTGTTGATAAAAACTTTGACGGGGAACAACAGCGTGGTGAACCTGGAGTAGCCAATGCGGTGATTTTTCTGGAGGACGGAAACCGCATCACTACAGATCCTAATGGTTTGTTCTCTTTAGCTAATGTCTTACCTGGATATCACACAGGTGTACTAGACCTTAGCAGTGTAGCGGGTTATACCCTAGCTCATAACGAAAAATTCCGCGAACGAAATAGCCAATCTCGCTTGGTGCATTTAGAGCCTGGTGGCTTAGTACGCATGAACTTCGCTGTAACCCCAACATTTCAGGAGTCAGTCAAGAAATGAAACCCAGACTGCACTGTTTAACTACATTTAACCTGAGATTGATGGGGGCGATGCCAGTAGCTCTCTGCCTTGTTTTATACCCTGCAATAGTCAAAGCAGAAATCGCTAGTAGTTCGCCAAGTGAACTTGGTGGGGTAAAGGGGAAAGGGGAATGGGGAAAGGTTTTAAATCCCTTACCCTTTACCCCTTCCCCTTTCCCCAGTCCTCACCAATCATTGTTGGCTTGGCAGACTACTAGTGAAAAACCCCTTTTCCCTGATTCCCATTTGCAAGCCGATAAAGGTGTTGAAGATCGAACGGATGGGAATAAAGTTGCTGAAAAAAGTATAGATTCAAATTCTCCCGCTCTCTTAAGAAGTTCCGAGCAAGATTCTCCACCTCTTGAATTGGCCTCAACTTATAAAGCATCGGCTCCTGAAATTCCAGATATCCAGCCAAGTGAAACAGAAATATACCCATTTCAACCAGAAACTTCTATTGATTTGTCCAGTGACTCACGCAAAATAGTAGGAATCAAGAACGACGGAAGTAAAGATACTGAGACACTATTTTATGCTTCTCCAACGGAAATACAACCATTTCAACCAGCAACTTCTGTAGATTTGCCTAGAGGCTTACGCAAAATTGCTGGAGTAGAGAACGCGGGGACAAAGGGACAAGAAGTAAATGAAAATCTTCCTGTGTCCCCCACTGTCCCTATCTCTACAGCAATCAAAATCCTGACTCCGACGGCTGACAGTGTTGTAGATGTCCAAGCTAGCACGGTGATTGTGCAGTTTCCTGCTGGTAGTCAAGTAGAATTGCGGGTCAATGGCGCGTTGGTAGACCCTTCTTTAGTAGGACGGACGGAAACCGATGCTACCACCAAGTTGGTAACGCAGACATGGTATGGTGTATCGTTAAAAGAAGGTGCAAACACCATTTCTGCACAGGTTGTTGGAGGAATAGAACCCCCTGTAACAGTGCAAGTTGCAGTACGAGGAACGCCGAAGCAATTAACTTTAGAAACAGTTGAGTCTCGTATCCCGGCGGATGGGCGTTCTACGGCGACAATTCGGGGTCAACTCATCGATGCAAGTGGCAATCGCTCGAATCGTGATGCTGTTGTCACCCTCATACCCTCTGCTGGGGAGTTGGTCGGGAAAGACTTCAAGCCTAATGAACCGGGATTTCAAGTGGAGGCGAAAGCGGGGCAATTTACAGCGACTTTGCGATCGCAACTGAAGGCGGAAACTGTCACAATTCGCGCGATCGCTAATGATTTAGAAGCCTTCACCCAACTACAATTTGAAACGTCACTGCGTCCGAGTTTAGTTACTGGAGTCATAGATTTACGTTTGGGTGCTAGAGGTACAAATTATTACGGCAGTTTCCGTGATTTCCTCCCTCCTGACAAAAACAACGGAACCCAATTAGATTTTCATTCAGCGATATTTGCCACTGGTGCGATCGGAGAATGGTTATTTACAGGCGCATACAACAGTTCTCGTAACCTCAATGAAGATTGCAATTGCGATAATCGTCTGTTTAGAACTTATCAATTTAGCGAGCAAAACTATCCTGTCTACGGCGATAGCTCGAAAGTTGATGTGGTCGCTCCTTCCATTGACAGTGTATTTTTGCGTTTTGAGCGTTCAGCCCGTACCCCTGGCTCCGATCCTGATTATGCGATGTGGGGTGACTATAACACAGAAGAATTTGCGCGGCGATCGCAGCAATTTACTTCTATCACTCGTCAACTCCACGGTTTTAAAGCTAATTACAATTTAGGAAACCTCCAAATTACAGGTTTCTATGGCGACCACTTAGAAGGATTTCAACGGGATACTATTGCTCCTGATGGTACTAGTGGCTATTACTTCCTCTCTCGCAGACTATTACAAGCAGGTAGTGAAAATGTCTTTATCGAGTTAGAAGAACTCAATCGTCCTGGGACTGTATTAGAACGCAAACAGCTTAACCGAGGCCCAGACTACGAAATCGACTACGATCGCGGTACTTTATTATTCCGCGAACCGATTCTTCGCACCGATATCGATCGAACCGGACAAGTGTTGGTGCGTCGGATTGTTGTTAGCTATCAATATGACAGCGAAGACTCTGATGGGAACATCTATGCTGGTCGTTTGCAATATAATCTTTCCCGCAAACTTAACTCCGAAAGTTGGATAGGAGCAACTTACATTCAAGAAAATCACGGGGTGCGCGACTTTCAACTCTACGGCGCAGATGCACTGATTGCTTTGGGTGACAACGGTAAGTTAATTGCAGAATATGCTCATTCCACGAATGATTCTGATGTTGTGGGAAAAGTCAGAGGTGATGCTTACCGTTTAGAAGCTGAAGGAAAGATTGCTAATGGAATTCAAGGTCGAGCCTATTATCGCTTTGCTGATACGGGTTTTGCCAATAATGCCACTATCAGCTTTGTCCCAGGACAAACCCGTTATGGAGCGCAGGTTACAGCTAAACTCACCTCAACTACCAACGTCAGAGCGCAATACGACCACGAAGACAATTTTGGGATTGCTCCCCAACCCCTAGACACCTTTGAAGAACTGTTTGCACCGCGTTCTGAGGCGATACCTGGTAGTAAGGTTGATAATTCACTGACGACGATTTCTGCTGGGATTCAACAACGCTTGGGTAGTGCCACTATCGATCTCGATTGGATTCACCGTCGTCTGGAAGACCGTATCCCCGACAGTACCCTAAGTAGTAATTCCGATCAACTGCGATCGCGTTTTTCAGTTCCTCTAGCTAAAAACCTGACATTCCAAGCCCAAAATGAACTCAGCTTATCTTCCCAAAAAAATGCTGTTTACCCAGACCGTACCATTTTGGGGTTGAATTGGGCAGTAATTCCTGGTGTCAACGTCAGTTTGGCCCAACAGTATTACAGTAGCGGTCAATATTCGGGTAATTCCATCACGAGCTTGAGTGTCAACGGCGAACACAAACTCGGATCGGATACTACCTTGACTGGTCGTTACTCAATTTTGGGTGGTGCTAACGAAATGACTACCCAAGGCGCAATTGGGATAAATAACCGTTGGACTATTGCTTCGGGATTGCGGCTGAACGTCGCTTACGAACACGTATTTGGCAACTTCTTCGGACGCACTTTGGCAGGTCAACAATATGCCCAACCCTACGCCTTTGGTCAAGCTGCATCTGCGATCAGATTTGATGGTGGCGATAGCTACAGTGTAGGGCTGGAATACAGTGATAATCCGCAATTTCAAGCTAGCGTCCGTTACGAACATCGTTCCTCTTCTGGTGGTAGTAATACAGTAATTACCGCAGGTGCTGCGGGTAAAATTTCTCCGGCTCTCACAGCTTTGGTACGTTATCAACAAGCCGGTTCTTCCAATCAAAAGCTTTCAGGATTGGGAGATACTGCTAACCTCAAGTTGGGTTTAGCCTACCGCGACCCCAATAGCGATAAATTTAATGCTTTATTGCGTTATGAATATCGCCAAAATCCATCAACCATCCCTGATACCATCCTCTTAGGAAGTGGTACGGGTTCTCAAGACCATACTTTTGCTTTAGAGGCGATTTATGCTCCTAACTGGCAATGGGAATTCTACGGGAAGTATGCGTTACGTAACAGTACCTCTTACATAGCTAACGATTTAGCCGGTACTAGCACAGTAAATCTGGCTCAAGTACGTGCTACCTATCGTTTGGGATATAGCTGGGATTTGGTGGGTGAGGCTCGTGTAATTAGTCAGTCTAGCTACAGTGAGACAGGCTTTGTTCTGGAAACAGGCTACTACCTCACGCCTAACCTGCGCGTTTCGGCTGGTTACGTCTTTGGGAAAGTTGATGACCGAGATTTTTCTGGCACACGTTCTGCGGGAGGCGCGTATTTAGGCTTTACGGTTAAGCTCAACGAATTGTTTGACGGCTTTGGACAACAAAAACCTGTAGCGCGCCAGCCACAGGAATCGGCGATGAAAACTTTGGTCGGTAAACTCAAGGCTGCAATCAGGGGGATGCAAAGGCGTGAAATATAAAAGGGTTATTTGATGTAAAGACGTTGAATGAACCTCTGTTACGAATTTAACCCTTTCTTGTGGGAATACTATTGTCGTAACGATTTTTATCCGTTTTGAATTTAGTGCAAAAACGTTTCGATTTTCATGCTGGTATTTGTATATTTATAAACTCAATATCATTATTTACATATTATGTATTTTTCTTGGAACTAAATAATGAAATCTTTATTTAAGAAATTAAGAGCGATCGCCACAATAAATATTGATGAAAATGATAAATTTTCTCTGATTGTGGACAATCCAGTAAAAAAAAATATGGAAAAGCGATTAACAATTAACCGTCAAAAACTATGGCTCAGTAGCCTGGGCTTTTTTTTATATATTTTAGGGAATAGTATTCAACCTAGCTGGGCTGAAGGCAGCAAAGAGTTAGTTTCTGATGGCGGATACAGACCTTACCTGGAATGGTCAGATTTACTACTGGCAGGTATTGTTCGGAAAACCATACTCAAAGTTTATGTTCAGCAAGGAGAAACAGTTAATCTTGGCTCTAGTGTGACTGCTAGTTTCTCGAATCCACAAGATATTGTTTACCGCAGTCCCTTTGGTACTCAAAATGGCTCTTGTGATGTTCTAGCGAGTGGTTTTGGTTTTATTGACACCGTTGCCAAAGAAACAGCCGGCCCTTTACCTAATGCTGGTGGCTATACCCCTTGTACTTTCGTCGCGACAGAAACAGGTATTTACGAAGTTGAGTTTCATTCTCCGAATACGGCTGGTGCAGGCAATCCGCCGCCAACAGCTGCAACGGCGGCATTTCCTACAGGTAACACTCAACTTTCAGGGGTAGCTGCTTGGGATATCACAATTCGAGATAGTAACGGCGTTGCCAAAAAAGGGCGAGTATTTACTAACTATATTGCTATGAATATGGGGGCAAATGCCAGTAGTGGTACTCCCGTAGCACTCAGCTCCAAGCTTTATATTCAAACCAAAGATGGGTATCGTTACGAAACTGACATGAATGGAGTCGATCCTTTTGGCTTCATCTTTTTTGCTAATAACCGGGGATATATTGACACAACAAATAGCAGCACTCTTTACCATTCTGCTGGCGGTGCTAGTAATAATAGTTTGATCTTTCCCGGCAATGTGCAAGTTCAAAATCCAAATGTTTCTGATACTACAACAGACATTACCCACCTAGTTTTCTTCAATCGACCCGACACGGCAACTCTCAATTCTTTGAGTATTCCTATTGCAGCAACGATCCCGACAGTACCGACTTCATTCAAATTCACTGGGGGTAATGGAGGTAGTGGGAACCAAACTTCTGTGGGTGTGGGAGGCAATTTTAGTTTCAATGCTGCCTCAACTGGTAGCTATCAAATAATTATTGATACCAACAATGATGGCATTTTTGATCCTAGTAGCGATAGAGTAATACAAAATGTGCTGTCTGTCGGATCAAATGTGGTATTTTGGGATGGGAAGAATGCAAGTGGGGTAAATCTCCAACCTCTACCAGGAAATGCAGCATACAATGCCATAATCACAACACGATCGGGTGAATATCACTTTCCCATGTTGGATGCTGAAAATAATCCGCTGGGGTTTAAAATCACGATGGAAAACCCTCCCGCTGCTTTTCCTAACCTTGTAGATCAAAATGGCCAGCAGATTGGAGCGACTACCATTTATTACAATGATAACAATTATACTACCGCTAACGGCACGGCGATTAACTTAAATGGTACGGGAGCTACTAGCCCGCGTAATGCTGCTAGAGGGATCAATAGTGCGACGGGAGAGCATGAATTTAGTAGTAATTATGGTGACTTTAAGGGAATCGATACTTGGACATATTTCCCCAGTCAAGCAATCCTTACTCCCTTAGTAATTACTACTAGCACTCAAGCAAATATCATCGGAACTAAATCTGTTCGCTTCCTGGCAGACAATGATAGTAGTGGAACTGTGACTGTAGGCGATCGCATCGAATATACCATTACTTATTCCAACCTAAATCCAGGTAATAGCAATGCAATTAACTTTGTCATTAACGACTTATTACCCTCACAATTAACCTTTGTGAGTGCAGCAATTACTGCTGCAACTTCAGGGAATAATATTGCACTCAATCCCAGTTACAACGGTACTAGTGTTGTTGCTGTGACAAATTCTGGGATTCTCCGTATAGGTGATACGATTACCATTAAAATCACTGCCACAATTAACAATGCCAATGGCGGTAATCCAATTAGTAACCAAGCAAATGCTACTTTTAACACACCTGATAATCCTACAGGAACTGTTGGTACAGTGTTCACAGATGCAGACTCTGCTGGCGCTACTAATAATCCACCGACTCTTGGTAATTCGTTCTTACAAATTACTGATAATGGTGTAAATATCGGTAATAACCCTGCTAGTACGGCAGATGATGACCCCACTTTATTTACAGTAGTAAATACTGTTAGTTCTAATCCTAAATTGCTGTTAATTAAACGCATTACTCGTCTCAACAACCAAGATTTAACTGATATTGTTGATGGTCGCAGTGACGTTGCTACTAATGCCAGTAACTATGTACCAGAACCTTATGCGACTGATGATAGCGATCCTAAATGGCCCGTTGGTTACTTGCGAGGATTGATTAATGCTGGCACTGTCAAACCGGGAGATGAATTGGAATACACTATCTATTTTCTTTCCAATGGTATTGGTAATGCAACTAATGTAAAATTCTGTGACTTAGTTCCGACTAATGTTAGTTTGATTCCTACTGCTTTTAATGGCATGACTCCTAATGATGGTGGCTTGTCAACAGCAGATCGAGGTATTGCCTTAGCTGTTGGTTCTACTACACCAACGGTTTATTTGAGTAATGTAGCAGATAGCGATCGCGGACGTTTTTATACAGCTAACGAATCAGCCACACCATCATACTGCGGTACTAACACTAATGGAGCAGTAGTGGTCAATATTACTACAGTCCCAAGTTTACCCAATCTACCCGCAGCCACTGGATCTGGTACACCAGCTAATTCTTATGGTTTTGTTCGCTTCCGTGCCAAGGTGAAATAGTTTTAACCATCGATAACTAGTGTAATTAAGGACATTAGGAGAGTTCCGGCTGTACGGTAAGAGGCGATCGCAGTTTTGTAAAAATATCTTTTGAATAATCCGAAAAGCAGTAACTTCAGTTTGGAGATTCAGCATATACCTACAAATAAGTCATAGGAAATATGAATCTAAAACTGAGATTTAAACCAGTTTCTCACAGTTGGGTTGCTCTACATCCAAAGCCTAAAGGGGTAATTCAATTTATTGCTGGGGCTTTCTTTGGTACATTTGGCCCTATGCTTTTTTATCGTTATCTGCTTCAATCTCTATTTGAGCAGGGATATACAATTATTCTTTTGCCATTTAATTTTACTTTTAATCATTATCTAGAAGCTGGTTTTCTCATGAGAGAACAGTATGAAATTTTGCCAGAGCTTGTGAAAATGGCAAGTGTTGCAGGATATGATTATGAAGCCTATCTAGATGATAAAAACTTTTCTTGGATTGGACATAGCCTTGGCTGTAAATATATCTCGCTGTTAGAAGGATTTACTGCTCTACCTCCAGAACCTCAAAATAGAGAACAGTTTATTCGGAACCTGTTATCTAATACTTCCGATGAGTCAGAGATAGAAAGTGTGATTGCAGACATTAACATTCTCTTTGATGAACTAACGCGAAAAAGGGATGAAGTTGAAAAATTAATTTGTACTTATGTAGGTCGGAAAATCAAAATTAATAGTGTTTTCATTAAAGGACAGGTTTCTATCCTCTTAGCACCTGCCATTGCTGACACAGGAAGCGCAATTCGTCCTCAATTTTTAGCGGATATCATCGATAATCTTGGTTGGGGTGTGAAACCAACTGTTGAAGAAACTCATTATTTAATCAAGGATAGTGGGCTATTTAATATTATGGGTTTAGTCTGTTTTAAATCAGACAATATTGCTAAATCAACCTGTGAATGGTTTACTAATATTCTGCAAAAGCCACCGCAAGATTTTCGGAAAACTTTAGCAGGTGGACATTTAAGACCTTTAGGTATTCAGCTAGCTAAGTATGTCGTTAATCTTTTTGATAAACCGTCAATTGAATCAGTTCAAGAGCGAAACAAAGCATTTGAGCATAATGTAATTCAATTGCTTGAAGAACTGAAAGAAAAATCAAGATAATGGGGATTGGGCATGGGGCATGGGGCATTGGGCATTGGGCATTGGGCATTGGGAAAGACGAGGCAGGAGGCAGAAGTTCTACAATGTTTGAATTTTGAATTTTGAATTTTGAATTGATTTCTCCCCTGCTCCCCACCCTTAACCCTTTTTCATGACAATCCCAACTCTTCTGGAAAACCGAGCATGATGTTTAGGTTTTGAACTGCGGCTCCTGATGCGCCTTTACCCAGATTGTCAAGACGAGCAACTAGCAAGACTTCTTTAGTGATGTCATTGGCGAATACAAAAACCTGAACAATATTGGTATTATTCAGTGCAATCGCATCCAGAAATGTTCCGTCTCTGAGCAGTGTAGAATCTTGGAATGCAGCAACTTGCACGAACTTTTCACTTTGGTAGTAGTCAGCGATCGCTTCATAGATAACTTTACCTGATGGTGGATTATCCAAAGTTCCCATTGGTAAAGGTACTTGTACTAACATCCCCTGCTCAAAATCTCCCACTGCGGGTACAAACAGTGGCGGTGATGCTAATCCTGAATACTGATGCATTTCTTTGACGTGCTTATGCCCAAACTGCAAACCATAGATGCCATAAGGGTAGAGTGATTCTGCTCCGGCTTGCTGCTCGTGGAAGCTATGATACTGTTTAATCAGATTCTTTCCGCCACCAGAGTAACCTGACACTGCATTAACGGTGATGGGAAAGTTACTGTTCAGGAGTCCTTTGGCAATCAACGGACGGATACAAGCTAAAAATCCTGTGGGATAACAGCCCGGATTACTGACAAACTGGGCGCTGGCAATTTTCTCTCGTTGTCCGGGATTTAGTTCAGGAAAGCCATATACCCAGTCTTTAGCTGTGCGATGGGCAGTACTAGCATCAAGGATCTTAACTGTATTACTACTGACTAAGCTAACAGCTTCACGGGCTGCATCATCAGGTAAGCAGAGAATGACAACATCAACGGCATTGATTAGTTTGGTTCGCTCAGTTGCATCCTTACGTTTAGATACTTCAATGCTAACTAACTCGATGTCATCGCGTTGGTTGAGGCGTGAGTAAATTTGTAAGCCTGTGGTTCCCGATTCTCCATCAATGAAAATCTTCGGTTTAGTAGTCATGCGTTTTTTATCTGTGAGTGATATTTTGACTGATTAATACTTACTTGACTTCTGTTAAATAGATATTTCCAGAAATTAAATATCTGTTATCCAGAATCTTTGTAGAGATTTAGCACTGCTAGGTTTCAATTTT
The DNA here is from genome assembly GCF_034531215.2 of Nostoc sp. ChiSLP03a. Lineage (NCBI taxonomy): Bacteria > Bacillati > Cyanobacteriota > Cyanophyceae > Nostocales > Nostocaceae > Nostoc > Nostoc sp. ChiSLP03a. The sequence goes on along the minus strand of NZ_JAVRBQ020000155.1, from coordinate 39,273 downwards.
TTCAGTAGATGTCTAATGAATTATAAAAGTAAGAGTTATTTTAACAATCAATTTTTGAATAAAATTAGCCTGCTTTCACCATCCACACCAAAAAGCTCAGAATTGGTTCGATAGGAGGAAGAGAATAATCCATTAAATCAATTGTGACTGTTTGTCCCTCTAGTTTCAGAAATCGCCATTGGGTTCCACTGCTTACAGTACCGTAAACTGCTGTTAAGGCTTGTTCTCTGGCTTGATTGAATCGCTGTGCAGCTACCATTTCTGCAATGCATTGTCCCAACCCAGATTTTAAATCTGATTTTTTTGCTTCAACAATGACAATTGCAGGTGCTTCTACCGTTAATTGTTCGGGCGAACGGCAAAGTAAGAAGTCACATACACCGTTGAGTCCAATACTCGGATCGACGTTAAACTCTTCCCCTGAAAATACGCTAATTGTGGAATTGAAGATGCGTCGCACTTCCAGTAAGATAGGATTAATTATCGCCTCTGAACGAGCTTTTTCTGTATCTACTGCGATCGCCCACGGTAGATCCTCTAAAATACCTTGCAGTCTAAAGCTTGGAGTAATGGGTTCAATCGAGTCTGGGAAAAAGCGAACTCCTTCCACTGTGTTTAGATGAAAATCTTGTTTTACTCGGTCAATGGTGAATTGACTGTAGGGCATGATAAATCAATACTCCATCAATTTGCTTGATTGTAATAGTATTTGTTGCTTCGCCTTCTCCCTTTTACGATCTTAATTTTCGCTTTAACTCGTTTTTGGCTCGGCTACTCCTCCCAAGCTAGAGTACGTTTCACTGCTTTTTGCCAAGTACCAAAGTTGGATAAGGGAAAATTGTTCTTCGGCTCAAACACCCGCTCAATTTGCCGTTGTTCCACCAGTGCTTCATAGCTCTCCCAAAATCCTACAGCTAAACCTGCCGCAAATGCTGCACCCTGAACAGTGGTATCGCGCATTATTGGACGTTCAACTGGAATACCTAGCACATCAGCCTGGAACTGCATCAGAAAATTGTTCTCGCAAGCACCACCATCTACAGTTAATCGCCCAACTGGAGTACTGCTAGATGCGTTAATTGCTTGCACCACCTCCAGAACTTGATAAGCGATCGCTTCCAACACGGCGCGAACTAGATGCTCTGGTTGTACACTGGCGGTAATGCCGAAAAAAGCTCCCCTGGCGCTCATATCCCAATAAGGTGCGCCCAGTCCACTAAATGCTGGCACAAAATAGACTCCGCCATTATCTTTTACCTGATTGGCCATTGCTTCAGTTTCAGCAGCAGTTTTAATCAGCTTCAGGCGATCGCGCAACCATTGAATACAAGCACCACTGGTAAACATACTGCCTTCTAAGGCATAGCCAACATTTAAAGTATCGCTGGTATTTGCTTGTGTCCAAGCCACTGTCGAAATGAGTTGATGGTGCGATCGCACAATTTGAGCGTCTGTGTGAGCTACTAAAAAGCTACCAGTACCATAAGTGCATTTTACCAAACCGGGGCGATCGCAGCCATGACCAAATAGAGCCGCTTGCTGATCTCCCAAAATGGCCGCGATCGGAATTTTCGCACCCAACAAAGTCGCATCGGTAACTCCAAATACTCCCAAACTCGGCTGAATCTGGGGCAAAATATGAGCCGGAATCTGAAACAGATCCAGTAAAATCTCATCCCACGTACAGGTTTTGAGATTCATCAACATTGTACGACTGGCGTTGCTGTGGTCAGTAGCATGGACTTTTCCACCTGTGAGATTCCACAACACCCAGCTATCAATAGTACCTGCTAAGACATTGTTTATATCGATATCAGTACAATTATCTAATAGCCATCTGAGCTTGGTAGCAGAAAAGTAAGCATCAATGATTAATCCGGTGCGCTCGTAAATTTCATCAGCGTAGCCTTGCTCTTGTAACTGGTGGCAAAGGGGAGCAGTGCGGCGATCTTGCCAGACGATCGCTTTATGGAGTGGTTTACCAGTAGTTTTGTCCCAAATCAAACAGGTTTCGCGCTGTACAGTTAGTCCCAAAGCTGCGATCGCTGATGGTACAATCTGGGCATTTGCAATTGCGGTTTGCATTACCCAACAGGTATCCTGCCAGATTTGTTGAGGGTCATGTTCTAACCATCCTGGCTGAGGATAATACTGAGTTAATTCTTTATATGCCTGTCCAACAAGCTTGCCGTCTGCGTTAAATACAAAGGCGCGGTTGCCTGTTGTACCTAAATCCAGTGCTAAGATGTAGCCCAATGATAGAGTTTTTTTGCCAAGTGTGTGCATAGCCGCTTTTAATGTTGCGTAGGCGTAGCCCAACCTAGACATCGCGATTTTAGCAATACGCCTTCAATCACATATACATTATTTTTGGTACATTTTGAATTTCCTGTTTGAATAGCGTTACACCAATTTGAAAAAAATGCGACAGATACATACGGATATACCTTTGTTATGTCTGGCTTTCTTAATTTTGAATACTTCGACTACGCTCAATACAAGTTTTGAATTTTGAATTTTGAATTGATATTACGTCTCTGTAAGTTTAAAAACGCTACAATTTTACGCAAAGTTGTATTTAGTACAATGGGTAATGATGTCCGCCTCAAATCCCAAACCTTGACAGTATTGCAAGACCCTGTGCATTGGAATTATGTGTAAGTAAGTATATCGGTACAGTAATAATTATCAAAATGCTGCGTTCAAAGGAATATTACACACAAATTTATAGAAGTTTTAGGGTTAAATTTATGTGGCAATATACAAAGTGTCACTTTATTCAAATTTGATGATGATACTCATGTTTTATAGTTTGCATATAAAAATTAATTATAGTAACTCAATCCGGTTCACAAAGATGTGAAAAATCATCATCAAGACACAAATCGCCGTTTATCCAATTGTAGAGACGGCGATTCATCGCGTCTCTTGCCTTAACCAACAGTATTAATAGTCAACCTGATTAATATAGATTTTATTACAAGTAATCATCCTAACTTGATATAAAAACTATGGATTTCAAAATAGATGTGGTCTAAAAGTTAAAACCATCCCATGTTAAAAGCTAATCAAAATCAAAATGCACTACTAGCTCTGTTGTTACTTGTGCCAGTTCCGAGCATTGGTATTGCAACTCAGCTATATATACTCCCTGGCTTCCAAGGACATTTAGTAGCTTTATTAGCTAAAATCTGGTTATTGCTAGTACCCATTATTTGGTTGTTATTTGTTGATAAAGACAATTTCAAATTTGAATATCCTAAAAAACGCGATTTATTCGCTGGAGTCGGATTAGGGCTATTAATGTTAGGCATCATTTTGATTGTTTATTGGCTGCTGGGCGCAAAATGGATAGATGTTGAATATGTTCGCGATCGAGCAACACAAGTTAGATTGAACAGTTTTGTAATTTACTTAGTAGGTGCAGTATATTGGATATTTGTTAACTCTTTACTTGAGGAATTTGTCTGGCGTTGGTTTGTTTATCGTGAATGTGAAATTTTGGTATCAAGTCCTTTAGCTGTAGTACTGTCTGCACTATTTTTTACGATTCATCATGTTGTTGGTTTAGCAGCTTACTTTGACTGGCGTGCGACAACATTATGCTCATTGGGAGTGTTTCTAGCAGGGGCGGTTTGGTCATGGTGCTACTTAAATTATTGCTCGATTTGGCCTGGATACATCAGCCATATTTTTGCAGATATAGCAATTTTCCTGATTGGCTGGCAACTGATCTTTACTTAAGAAAAATAGACCTGCCTTGAAAATAAGGCAGGTCTAATGTAATCAATCAACATCTCTCAAGATAATATGTTTTTTTAAGTCGAAACTGATTATACCTTCTTCTTGCAATTTCCCCATCAATCGTGTAATTGTGACTCTAGTGGTACAGCAGGCGCTAGCAATATCTTCGTGAGTAAAGCGAACATTTAGGCGAGTTCCCTCTGGTACAGTTTCACCCATTTCTCGTTTCAAAAATTGTAATAGATGCTGTAGGCGATCTTGTACTCGCCGTCTACCAGAAATTGCTAAAAAAGATTCTGTTTGCTGTAACCGCTGCTTAATTTTTGGTAGAAGTGTATGGCTCAGTGTTGTGGAAGCTGATACTTCTGTTGCATAAATTGACACTAAGCTAACATCAGCAAGCGCTGTTGCTTGGTAAATATTTAAAGATGTCAAACTAGAACCAAAAACCATTCCTGCTGTTGCCAATCCGATTAGCACTTCTTCACCCGTTTCACAGTAGGTACTGAGTTTCACCAATCCCTGAGAAACATACCAAATTACTAATGGATTGAGGGGAATAGTTTCGCCTTTATCATATTTATGTATGGGGCGATTGTTGAAAATGTCATTCTTGTCTTTAACTTTTGCTGATTCTAATTGCAGACGCTGGGTTATATTACGCACCATCCAGCGCAGAGAAATTGCCTTACCCTGCTGATTGCGGACAACTGTTACTGTCAAAGCTGCATAAAATAACTCGCCATAACGTTGTTGCAAACGTACCAATAACTCTTTAACTTTGTCTGATTGCGATAGTTGTGTTAGTTCGTTACGAACTTGCTGACGTTCTTCTAGAAGGACAAAGTTAACTATTGGTTTGCCCAGTAAAAAATGCTTGGAAACATTCAATAACTTAGCTACAGTGAGGTTAGCTTCTTGGATGATTCCTTCTGTATTAGTCACTAAATAGCCGTCTGGCGCTAACTCGAATAAGTCTTGGTAGTAATGGCGCTCTGCTTCTAACCAATTCCGTGTTTTTACTAGTTCCTCGTTTTGCTGATAAAGTTCCTCTGCCGCTACCTGTACTACCTTTGAAGTGTTATGGAGTTCCTTAAAAGCTTCCGGCAACAAATCAGGGGAAATCCAAGGTAATAAACTAGCAGTTTGGTGTAAATCTGCTAAACGCTTGTGCAATATTTCTGTACGTTGGACAAATTTTTCTATGTTCACCTTAAATTCCCGGCTTTGATTGCAGAAGTTAAGTAAAAAAACTACTAAATAAATCTTGAAAAAATTGCAGTATCCTTAACTTTATTGAGTTATAAATTTAACAGGTTATAAATTGCAATTTTCATGTAATTGAAGTAATAAAGTTAGATTTATTTTGGGTTTTGGACAATTTATATCCTATAGTTGCTACAGATGAGCCAGTTTTTAAATGACACATATAGCATTCAACCTAAATCTCAAAGTAAATTGAATCTACAAATTACAAAGCATCCACTGAGATATTTATTTACCAATAATTTTACGGACTTTTGCTAAGTATTACTTTTACCCTTGATGGTAAAATTCTGTAACCTCAACTAAATACGAGTACCAAATCTGCTATCTAAGATTATACTAATTTTTGACTAGCAAAGAGCAGATACTACACTCGGAAAACCCTACATCTCAACCTTAATTTCTGACTATTATTGTTGAATCCGCTTTGTTATTTTTCCAATAAATAATTTAGTGCTAATAATAATTGTTTCCATTTTTACTAAGAGGATGTTTGGAAAGCTATATTTGTTACCCAAAGTATCTAATACCCCCCTTTCCAAGGCAGGGCTGTTTCGTTCCCGAAAAGGCGCTGATTTACAAGCGTTTCAAGTAAAAAAATCAGGCGACTAAAAAATCTGATTGGGTAGGAAAATGACGATTGCACTTAAATTTACTGGTTGAGGTGATAGTTTTTGTTTTTCCACTCAAGCAAATTTCTGACTCATACTCTTGACAAAATCCCTAAGATATAGAATGAAATAGCTCTGCTTTCTAAGAGGATGTCTGAAAAGTATTAAACATTACGCCCGATCCCCCCTAGCCCCCCTTAAAAAGGGGGGAATTTATCTCAAAGTCCCCCTTTTTAAGGGGGATTTAGGGGGATCTACAAGTCTCAAATACAACACTAAAAATTTTTTGACCTCCAAACTGCCATCTTGGTTTAGAAGCCACTTAGTTAACGTGAGTTCGACGGCTTTAAAAACCCCACTTCCATTCCTCTCCCCCACAGGGAGAGAGGCTTTGAAACTCTAATTTTTTCGTTGTCAACTAAAAATATTTCTGCCCCTCTGTGCCTCGGAGAGGTTGGGGAGAGGTTCATCGAACTCACGTTTAGTTAGAGTCTGCGATCGCTATTCAACGCCTGACAATCCTGGCTTTGTCCGTAGCCGTGCGAACCTTACAAATGGTTGAAGGGCGCGAAAATACTCAGCTCTCTGCCGCGCTTACCTTTTGTCAACAGCAACAACAATGCTTATCCCAGATTCAATCTTCTGTGGAAGGAAATTCCCAAAAACTGCAAAATCCTTATTCACAAGGTTGTTTACCTTGGGCTACTTGGATCGTCGCTCGGTTAGGTGGATGGTCTGGATATCTCTCTCAAAAACCTCCGGGAATGCCTACCCTTGTTCGCGGTTTCAGGCAATTTGAATCTCTCTTTTTCGGCTGGAAACTTGCGACTTATGGACTTGTGTATACACGGTAACTTTTGAAAGGGGGTTGGGGGGATCTTCAAAATATGAAAACTTTAACCGAACCGTACTGGAACTACGCCTACGCGATCGTCAAGAGCGCTACACGATGAAGATTTTCACACCCACGAATTTACTACCCACGGCATTGAAATTAAATAGCTTTTTACAGCATCATTGCAGGGATTATCAAGGTATATTTGACTAGAATTAAGGTATGATAGCGATTATTATTTGGATACTATAAGCGGTAGGGGTTTACGGAAGTGCGCCTCTTCAAAGGATACGCCAGTTTAGCTATAAATTAATATCTACGGTTTTACGGGTATAAGAAAAATGAAGTTTACAGACTGGGTGACTAGGGTGCTACTAATCTGGCTGATGTTCGCCACTTTAATTGTAGTGCTGCTAATTGGACGAGCAACAAAATTACACAACAATCCGACAACCTCCCGTGCATCCAATCCACAGGTTACAGCTTTGAGTCAATATCCCCAGGCGCAATTCCAATCAGCAAAAGAGCCAGAGAAGAAATTTCAAAATGTTATCAAGTCCCCAGTCAAGACTAACCAGCCTGTCGCAAGATACATAACCACTCAAGCTTTTGCACAGTACAGACCTAATTATCAAGTTGCTTCGGTCGATCCAAGTAACTATGGTGAACGTTATACCCAAGATGTTAACGGCGTTCCTCTCAACAACCAACCAATTATCGTTATTCATGAAACTGGTTATTCAGCTTCTAGCGCCATCAATTTCTTTCAAGTAGCCCATACTGATGAAGGTGTGCAAGCAAGTTACCACGCCTTAATCAAGTTAGACGGAACGGTGGTTTATCTAGTACCGCCAGACAAGCGGGCTTTTGGTGCAGCTAACTCAGTATTTGATGGTTCGCAGGGAGTGGAAACTGTACAGACTAATCCGACTTTACCCGCATCGGTGAATAATTTTGCTTATCACGTCTCTTTGGAAACACCGCCAGATAGTTATGACAGTAGCAGCCAACAAACCCATAGCGGCTACACGGAAGCTCAATATCATTCTCTTGCTTGGTTAATTGCTCAAAGTCAAGTTCCAGACGATCGCATCACTACGCACCATTTAGTAGACCGTTCTGGTAAAAAAGTTGACCCGATAAATTTTGATGGTCATAAATTTCTCAGCTTACTTAATACTTATCGTCAGGTTAGACCAGTCTATCAAGTCAGCAAATAATTCAGATGAATAAGAGATCCCCCAACCCCCTTAAAAAGGGGGCTTTTTATATTTCCCCCAATTTATCGGGGGGTTAGGGGGGATCGAGTTTTCAGGTTTTTGGGTGCGTAAGTCCTATTTAATTTTGAATTGTTAACTTGCTCAAGAAGGCGCGATCGCGTCAAAATAAGAGTTAAGATGCTGTAATCTAACTTAACAATGACCATAACGCAGCTTGAGCAAATTTCCCCTCAATTAACACCGCCAAATGAGCAAGGATATGAATATGATTTGGTAATTGTCGGCGGTGGGATTATTGGGTTAACTCTAGCCTCTGCTTTAAAAGATTCTGATTTGAGTATTTTGCTGATTGAGGCGAAAGTAGCATCAGTGGCGGTAGCCAAGGGACAAGCTTATGCAGTTCATCAGCTTTCGTCGCTAATTTATCAAGGTATTGGCGTTTGGGACAAAATGCTGCCGCAAATCGCTAAATATTGCCGAGTTCGTCTTTCGGATGCCGATTATCCCGATGTAGTGGAATTTACTACAGATGATATAAATACCGCAGAGTTGGGTTATGTGGCGGAACACCAAGCTTTGTTGCAGCCGTTGCAAGATTTCGTCCAAAATTGCCCCAACGTGACTTATTTGTGTCCGGCGGAAGTGGTAAATACGCAATACCAGCAGAATATAGTCACCATCGAGATTAAAATTGCCGATCGACTAAAGACAGTCAAGAGCAAATTAGTTGTCGCCGCAGATGGATCGCGATCGCCAATTCGCCAAGCGGCTGGAATCAAAACTTCGGGTTGGAAATATTGGCAATCTTGCATTGTGGCATTTGTCAAACCAGAAAAGCCCCACAATAACACCGCTTACGAAAGATTTTGGTCTAGCGGCCCCTTTGCGATATTACCTTTACCGGGGAACCGTTGCCGCATTGTCTGGACAGCGCCCCATGAAGAAGCAAAAGCTTTGTGTGCTTTAAATGACGAGCAATTTTTGGCAGAACTAAGCCGCCGCTATGGCGATCAAATGGGAAAATTGGAATTACTAGGCGATCGCTTTGTTTTTCAAGTGCAACTCATGCAAAGCGATCGTTACGTTCTCCCCCGACTGGCATTAATTGGTGATGCGGCGCACAATTGCCATCCCGTCGGCGGACAAGGTTTAAATTTAGGTATTCGGGATGCAGCAGCTTTGGCACAAGTAATTCAAGCAGCGCACAAAGCGGGTAAAGATATTGGTGACATTCAGATTCTCAAAGACTATGAACGCTGGCGCAAGCTAGAGAATCTGACAATTTTAGGTTTCACCGATTTGTTAGATCGGATGTTTTCTAATAATTTCTTCCCTGTGGTGGTGGTTCGTCGCTTAGGTTTATGGTTCTTGCAGCGAGTACCTGTATTAAAAGTATTTATGCTGAAATTGATGATTGGCTTAAAGGGGCGGACTCCAGAATTAGCATGGAAGAGGACAAGGGGACAAGAGGAAAACCTCATAGATAAATCTATGAACTGCTGAGAGATAACGATCGCGATCGCTGATACAGCCAATTTCAAGGAAAGTGAAGTACACAACGATTCGCCTCAAAGCCAGGTAAAAAGACTGTTTTACTCCTGAATTCTGACTCCTGATTCTGCTTTTTTAAATTTGCAAAAAGTTAGCGATCGCCTGCGGCAATGGCAGAATAATTACAATCAACAAAGCCATTGCCAGTAACCCCCAAACGTCACGTTTGTTATCCAATTCAGTGACATCATTCAGCGCAGGTTCATCAATCAACGGCATAAATAATAAGATAATCGCCCACACCAAAAATTCTTCCCGAACTAAAGAAAGTAATAGCAACAACACGCGAGCAATTTGACCAATTACGATCGCCGTTCGTTGTCCAAACATCGCATGGACAATGTGACCTCCATCTAATTGTCCCACAGGCATTAAATTTAAGGCTGTGACAACTAGTCCTAAAAAACCTGCTACTGCAACTGGATGCAGATCGAGGGCTGATTTTGCCGTTAACTGACTTCCCAAAGCTAACTTCGAGAGTATAGCCAGTAAAATTGAATACTTGGGGTTGAGCGCATCGGGATTTAAAAGTCGGGTTTTTTCAGTCAGGGAAACTATATCAGAATGGGCCAAACCCCATATTAGTAATGGCAAGGTGACAACAAAACCTGCAATTGGCCCAGCGATACTAATATCAAATAAAGCTTTGCGGTTGGGAATAGGACTACGCATCTGAATAAATGCGCCAAAAGTTCCCAAAAAGAAAGGTACGGGAATAAAGTAAGGCAACGTCGAGCGAATCTTGTAAAATTTAGCTGTTAAATAATGCCCAAGTTCGTGAGTGCCCAAAATAGCCATCAGTCCTAAAGCATAAGGCAATCCCTTGAATAGGACATCTGGGTTAGATAGAAGTTTGAACAAAGATCCGATTTGCCAGATAGGCGGCACAGTAACACCAGCATTTTGCAGTCCCACCAAGGTAGTAGTGATCAAAGTAGCTACTAGTAGCATCAGCGCTAATCCTGGCCGAGTTAATCGTTCCTGGTTGCGTCGTGGTGTATCTGTCTGTTTAGCAGCAGCTTGAGTATTGGGAACTAGGACAAAGAAAGGTTTGCCATTGAAGCCTTCTTGAAAGATCAGTAAGAAGCGATCGCCAAATTGTGCTTCAATATTAGTTTTAATCTGCTGGTAAGCGTTGCTAGCTTTAGTTCGCAACTGACCCCGGCAAATCACAGATTGGGGTCGATACTCAATATTTTGAATGTAGTATACAGACCAAGGAAAACAATTTCGTAGTTGGGTTTCTTCCGTTGGTTCAATGGGACGCACTATTGGTTCTGGGGTAGGCTGGATAGTCGGTTGTGATTCTGAGGCTGGGGTTTGGGCTTCGTCGGTCTGTGTATCTCTTGGTACTTGACGCCCCCATTGAAACAACACCCAGTACAATACTGTGCAGAAAAATACCGACCAGAGGATCAGCTCTGGCGGTGGAGGTTGTTTCGCTCCGTAGATTAGCGTCCATCCACTCAACAGAAATGCTGGTGTCATTAAAACCAGCCACAATAACCATACTGGTGTGCGGGTAATGAGAGCAACGCTGCGCTGCACCATTAGATAAGTAGCAAGCCCCAGCAGGAGGATAAACAGAAACCAAAATGCCATGTTCTCTTCAGTAATTTTGACAAAACGCCCCACCAGTAGCTTCAGCACCATAGCATTAACTACAAGGCAGACCTCAAATCTCAATTTTTTTTCACAACGGTTAACAGGAGACTGGGTATTGGGTATTGGGTATTGGGTATTGGGTATTGGGTATTGGGTATTGGGTATTGGGTATTGGGTACTGGGGACTGGGTACTGGGGAAGAAATTCTTTTAAAATTTGGTTGGCGTACCAATCTCCATTCAAATCTTCCCCAGTCCCTAGTTCCCAATACAACTCTTGGAGAGGCTGCGCCAACGGCAACTCTTGGAGACGCACTCGCGTTCGCTTAGTACAAGTCTACCAATTCCCAGTTCAATCTTAAGAATTTCCACACTGTAACCAGATTGTCCACAACTCCTCAGTTTCGGTTCTTTGATTATGTGCCCTTTACCTCAACAGCCAAGTCATACAACTAAGCCACCACGGGCTGTCTTCCCGGACGAAGTTTTCAGCGGAGGTTCTCTGCAATCGGACTTCGCACAAGAGAGCATTTTTGCCTTTCCACCCAATCGGGACACATTAGGGGGAACCTCTTATTTTATTGTAAGAAATGAATGCAATATCCTCATAGATTGCCCTGCATTAGAAAAAACAAATCAAGATTTTTTAGCAGCGCATGGAGGCGTGCGTTGGTTATTTCTCACCCATCGCGGTGCTATTGGCAAGACTGCTGAATTTCAGCAAGCTTTTGGCTGCGAGGTGCTGATTCAAGAGCAAGAAGCATATTTATTACCAGGCTTAACCGTAACTACCTTTAGACAAGAATTTACTCTTGATGCAGCTATGCAAGTAATTTGGACACCAGGGCATTCTCCCGGCTCATCTTGTCTCTACTACAGCGAACTTGGGGGTATATTATTTTCTGGCCGCCATTTACTCCCTAACCAGCACGGTCAAGCAGTACCATTACGGACAGCTAAAACCTTTCACTGGCCAAGGCAAATTCAGAGTCTTCGATTATTGTTAGAACGTTTTACACCAGACACTCTCCAGTATATTTGTCCTGGAGCTAATACAGGATTTCTTAGAGGTAAGCGAGTTATAGATCGAGCTTATCAACACCTCGCCTCTCTGGATTTACCAGGTTTGCTGGGGATGCAACCACTTTAGCAGTAGGGGCAAAAGGCCTTGCACCCCTACTAATCAAGATTTAGGTTGAGCGTGAGTGCAAGCCTACAAAAGCTCGGTGATGGAAAATAAGCGTTGTCGGTCTATTTGTTGAAGCTTGATTTTTTCAGTGTAGAAAGCCTGATAATAATATTCATAGCGCTCTGGTTCCGCTTCTGGATCGGTTTGTTGCCATAGTTCCAAAAAGTGACGATAGCGTTTTTCAAGCATCACTAAATCCATACAAGCGATCGCAGCTTGAACTACTTGCCCAGTCCGCAGTATTTCTTTTTGGTTTTTTTCATCCACATGAAATAAATGGGAAATTAACCCGATCTCGCTGTCAAATTCTAAGAACCGATCTTGGAGGCGGGAAATTAAATTTGGTAGAGACGCAAGGTTTTCCGTCTCTCCATCACCCGATGAAACTTCTAAAATCTGTTGCCATAAAAATCGGTGGTGGGAAAGACTAAATTGCAAATCTCGCTCCTCTAGTTCGTCAACAATCATTTGACGCTGTTCGGGACAATGCAAGTAAATTCGCAATAATAATGCCTCTGCGTGTTCTAAAAGGCTGCGTTCTGTAGGGAGTGAGGAGTTGGGAATGGAGAGTGGGGATTTGCCACCTCCCCATGCTTTCTTCGCTGACACAGGCTTAGAATATGTAGCCGCAGCCGGAGCAATTTGAGTTAACAGATTTTCGACTCTTAGGGGTATAAGTCTGGTATCTCCTAAACTGAGTATTTCTGCACAGTAAGAAACGTAATAGTTGCGTGTATCGCTGTTAGCGATATTTTTAAGTAATTTGACTATTTGCTGAGTTACTTGCTGAAAATCAGTAGCCTGTTTTAAGTCTCGGTCTTGAATAATTTGCTGAATCTGCCAGTCTAGCCAAAGTGGCGCATTTTTTAGCAGTTCTCCATAATCTTCTGGAGTGTGACTATGCAAATATTCATCAGCATCTTTGCCATCGGGTAAATTGAGAATTTTTAGCTGAACTTCGCCTTTGTATGCTAGTTCGGCAATTTCACCAATCGCCCGTTCTGCGGCATTGATTCCAGCTTTATCAGCATCAAAGTTAAGTACTAATTGTTTTGATTCGGTGTAGCGTAATATTAACCGGACTTGTTCTAAGCTTAAAGCTGTACCGAGTGAGGCGACGGCGTTATTAATACCAGCGGCGTGAAGAGCGATCGCATCAAAATATCCCTCCACCACCACGGCTCGATCGAGTTTAGAAATACCATCTTTGGCTCGATCGAGGGCGAATAAGGTTTTACCTTTACTAAAAAGTTCGGTTTCGGGTGAATTCAAATATTTAGGCTGTTCATCAGTTAGAGTTCTTCCACCAAAGGCAATAACGCGCCCTTGGACATCACGGATGGGAATCATCAAGCGATCGCGAAATACATCATAATACCCACCACCTTCCCGGCGTGGCTTAATCAATCCCGCTTTTTCCAGTATTTGCACTGGGTAATGTTTATCATCCACTAAATAACGATAGAGAGTTTCCCATCCTGCAGGAGCATAACCTAAACCAAATTGCTGTATAGTTTCTTCTTTGAGTTGGCGGTTAGATTGCAAATATTGAAGTGCCTTTTGCCCTTGGGATTGTCTCAAGGCGTGTTGATAAAACTGTGCTGAAGAAGCCAGAACTTCATATAACTGCTCGCGCAAAGATAGTTGACGCTGTAATTCTTGGCGTTGTTCGGGTTCGAGAGTTTGTATAGGTACTTGGTAACGCCGTGCTAAATCTAGCACCACATCAGCAAAAGAACGCTTTCCCAACTCCATGACAAACTTAATCGCATTTCCCCCAGCTTGACAGCCGAAGCAATAGTACATTTGCTTGGTCTGGCTGACGGTGAAACTGGGAGATTTCTCATCATGGAAAGGGCACAAACCGACAAAATCCTTTCCTCGTTTGCGTAAAACTACGTATTCCGAGACGACATCTACAATATCAGCCCGTAGTTTAACTTCCTCAATTGTGTCTGGGTGCAAGCGGGGGATTTGCATAATTTATTGGGGATTGGGGATTGGGGATTGGGAATTGGGAATTGGGAATTGGGCATTGGGGATCGAAATGTTTACCCATACCTATTACCCAGCATCTAGTCCCTAGTCCCCAGTCCCTCGCCATTAACTTTGGAGAAATAACAAAGGATAAATGACTTTAGACTTCTGATAGCTATTATATTCTTGTTGCTAGACCAAGAATGATGTATAAAATTGCTTAGACTTAATTTTATCAGAGGAAATACTGAAAATGGGGCGTATTTTTATATCAGCGGCTCATGGAGGCAAAGAAGCGGGAGGAATAGATCTAGGTGCGATCGCAGGTGGTACAAGTGAAGCAAAAGAAATGATTTTGCTGCGGGATTTGATTGTCACGGAACTGAGAGCGCGTAGTTTGGAAATTTTAGCGGTTCCTGATGACTTGAGCGCCGCCCAAACTATCACCTGGATCAATTCCCGCGGCCGCCAGGGTGATGTCGCCCTTGAAATTGCAGCTAATGCGGCTAACAGTCCTTCTGTGCGTGGGGCTAGCGTTTTCTACATTACTAATAATAGCGATCGCAGGAGTAATGCCGAACAGTTGCTGGTGGGGTTATTGCGCCGCGTACCCCAATTACCCAATCGGGGAGTCAAGCCAGATACAGATAGTGGATTGGGTAGTTTAGCATTCTGTCGTCAGACAACGCTGCCAGCTTTGGTGATGCAAGTGGGGTTTCTCAGCAATCCAGAGGATCGGGCTTTGCTGCAAACTCGTCGCCGCGATTTTGCTTTGGGAATTGTCGATGGATTGGTGACTTGGAGTCGTGTAATTGACCCCACTCCCGGAATTCCAGCTGAAGCAAATTATCCACCTATTAATATTAATATTAATGGACAAAGTTACACTGAGCAAGGAATTTTAGTTAATGGGAATGCTTACATCCCCATTGATTTAGTAGACCTTCTCCGAATTGACCTTTCAAAAGCGGCTAATGTCAATCGCATTACCTATCACAAAGTAGTTTATGTCAAAGCAATCGAACTGCGAGATTTTAATGTTGCAGTTAATTGGGATGCGGCGACGCGTACTGTTAGCTTGCGCTCGAATTTGATGGTTTGCCCCGGTCAATTTTCGCGGGTAATGTCGAACGGTAATACTTCCGAAGTCCAGTTACAATTATTTTTGAGAAATAATAATGAAAATGCTATAACAAAGTTTCCTGATATCCCCAAACTTTATCGGGAAGAAGCAGGTATAGAGGGAGTGAACTATGATATTGCCTTTTGCCAAATGTGTGTAGAAACGGGATTTTTACGGTTTGGTGGTGATATTAAACCTGAGCAAAATAACTTTGCAGGCTTAGGTGCGATCGGTGGCGGTTCGGAGGCTGCGTCTTTCCCAAGTGCGAGAATTGGAGTTAGGGCGCACGTTCAACATTTGAAAGCTTACGCTAGTTTAGAACCTTTGGTACAGGAAGTAGTAGATCCCAGATTTCGTTTTGTCACACGCGGGATTGCGCCATTAATCGATCAGCTATCAGGGCGATGGTCAGCAGATTTAGATTATGGTACAAAGATTTCAGCAATGCTTAAACGATTATATGAATCAGCAGGACTTCTTTGAGTCAGGAAAGGTAATATTACTCAGTTTTGCACAGTGCGATCGCCTATGGTGGTCGGAACGCCATCCCAAATACGATCTGCTTTAGCCGGAATGTGGGTTTTGAGTATCTTAACATTGCAATTTTTTTTGCTATTCTGCCTACTAAAAGGCGATCGTACTTTCACAACACTCATACATCCCATTAGGGGAATTATAAAATTTTTATTAAATTCCTTAATTGTCTTAACTGTCCTTGCTTTTCGTTGAATTAATTTTTAATATTTTTTCATTGAGCAAAAGAAGGACATAAATATATCGGTAGAAAAAAGAACTGTCAATAAAGTGACTATTTTGGATGTAAAAAGCAGCATAAACATTGCAGAAAGTTCTGTAGCTCTTCGTAAGGCAGTTATAAACGCCCTTGAAGGTGGGGCTAAAAATGATATTCAAATCATACTTCAATAATTTCTCATAGCACTTGTCATAATCAACACATATATTTCTGTACGTTCGCAAACTACTGTCATAGTATTCTGCTCCAGTGTTTTAACAAGACAATCCGCTTGCAGACATCGCGGGGGGTGAGAAATCCCTTTGTGATAATCATTTATTACAAGTAATTGGAAATTATTTAATGAAAGCATTACTGGCTGAAGCTACATGGACACCAAAGAAACAAAACCTTAACAAAAACTTAGGTGTTGTGGGGAGCCTTGCTTGGAAAGATCCACAATTTAAAATTGTTGATAAAAGCTTTCCTGTTCTTAGGCATGATGAGGTTTTAGTAAGGGTTAAATATTGCGGTGTCTGTGGGTCAGATATTCACGTTTATGAGACAGATAAACAAGGATATATTCTATTTTCTGGCCCTACCAAGTTACCCGTTGTTTTAGGACATGAACTTTCAGGTGAAATCGTTGAAGTTGGTAATGAAGTTAAAGGATTTTGCCAGGGTGATATTATAACTACAGAAAGCATATTATGGTGTGGGCACTGTACAGCTTGCCGCACAGGAATGCCGAATCAGTGTGAAAATGTAGGACTGTTGGGATTAACAGTAGATGGTGGCTTTGCCGAATATATAACTCTCAAAGCCAAATATTGTTGGAAACTTAATCATTTACAGGAAAGATATTCCTTTGAAGAGGTTTGTAAAATAGGTACTTTAATAGAACCTATCGGTTGTGCTTATAACGGTATCTTTATATCGGGAAATGGTTTCTTACCCGGTGCATTTGCCATAGTCTATGGTGTAGGAGCAATTGGACTAGGTGCTGTGATGTTACTTAAAGCAGCTGGCGCAGCAATAGTAATAGCAGTTGATTCTATTGAATAAAGACTCAATATTGCTAAATCAATGGGAGCTGATTACGCTTACAATATAGCCTCCACAAATGATTTTTCGGAGATGGTTCAAGAAATTACAGGAGGTTGGGGAGCCGATATCCAAGTTGAAGCCGCAGGAGCAGCTAAATATACTATCCCAATGATGGAAAGAAATATTGCTAAAAGAGGAAAAATTATTTATTTAGGTAGGGCAGGGTCAGAAGCATTTATAGATTTGAATAGTCTTGTAAGTGGGGCACATACAATAGTAGGTTCTCGCGGACATTCTGGATATGGCATATTTAATAACACGATCGCCATGATTCACAAAGGAAAACTTTGTGGAGTTGAAAAACTTGTAACTTCATCGTTCCCCTTTCGAGACATCTTAAATGCTTTCGAGTCTTCGCGTTCCAGAAAAGATGGAAAAATACTAATTAATATGCACTCTGCATAAGATAATCATAAAATAGTTCATGTTATAGCTGAATTATTGCCTGTGGGATTAATATCAGTGGTACATTTCAACCTCTAATATTGTTGGCTACTTCAGCATAATATTAGGAATTTAAAACAAGCGATTAATTACCTTACCTTTAATTTTTGAAAGTAGTCTTTAGCAATGAACAACACTTTATTTCATCTTACCTTTCCTGTGACAGATCTTGCTCTGGCAAAAACGTACTATGTTGAGGGTTTGGGTTGTATTCCTGGTCGAGAAAACCGTCAACTTTTAATTCTTAATCTCCACGGACATCAGTTTGTTGCTTTCTTGACAAAAGAAACTCTTGTACCTCAACCTATATACCCCAGGCATTGCGGAATTGTCTTTAGCTTAAAAAGTGATTGGGAAGAAGTACTTTCAAGGGCAGAGCAACAAAAGCTCTCTTTTAGACAAAAACCTGAACTCCGTTTTGCTGATTCTTTTATAGAGCATGACACCTTTTTTTTAGAAGATCCCTTCTATAACTTGATAGAATTTAAACATTATCGTCATCCAGAAGCAATCTTTGGGTATTATGATTATACGCAAATAGAAGAACGGGTTTGACAGGGTTTAAAATAATTCGTAATTTGTAATCAAGTTCCTACGTCCCAAATGTAATTCGTGATGAAAGTAGTAGGGAATTTATTTAAAACTAATTCAAAATCACTAATTTTACAATTTGGTGTGGTGTTTCGCCGAAAATAACAAATTACGAATTAGCTAAATATCCAATCGCATCAGCTAACTAATTCTAAATGTTAGACAATAAGGACTTGCAAGACTGATGGATTCCTCTCTATTTCAGATTAGCGATCGCAAATATGCTCTCCAATTTAATAGTGCCGTTGTCTGGAATGGTTAGTGTTTCTTTTTTAGGACACTTGCAAGACATTCGTCACGATCCCTACAACCTTGAAACTAGCGACAAAAGATATTGTTCCTGCTCAAAAGACTCAAGCTTCATGAAATCTTACGAAAGCAGTTAAGGCAAATTCATCGTGCTACCACAAAAGTAAGAGTAAATATTAATGTTCAGCTTAAATCTCGTTTTTGGCGGCAAAATCTAACAGACGTTGTTACCCTAACGCCTGGGGTCGTTGCGATTTGTTAAGCTGTGGAGCGATCGCTTGGTTTTTTCGGTTCTTACATATCTCCCTGATATTCTTCTAACAATTGCGGGATGTGATCGTAACCATCTACACCGATAACCGCAATAATTTTCGGGCGATGTTGCTGTAAGAACTTTTGGAAAGCTTCTGCCCCGATTTGTCCTTGTAAAATTGTCAGTAATCCTGCTGCTTGACGCCACTCATTAGAAGCAATTTGCTCTAAAAGATACATTCCCAAGCAACCTGTATAAACAGTTTTTTCGGAATTTTGCAGATGATAATAAGCTTCTGCTAAATAAGCTAAGTTCCGCCCTTGGAGATATAAATCACCAGAAACTTGCGCTGTTTTAAAGCCATCTTCAAGATATTTAATTGCGGTTTGGTGTTCTCCTATTACTAGATAGGCAATTCCTAAGCTGCTGACACATAAGGCTTTACTTTGAAGATCGCCTAATTTTTCTGATAATTTTAAACCTTGTTCCAAATAATTAATTGCGGCCTCATAGGTTTCGGGTTCTAGGTTTTCCAATTCCTGAGCTTGCATAACTTCGCTGTAACCCAAATTTACCAGCGCGTTTGCTTCTCCTGTGCGATCGCCTGCTTGTCGACTCAGTATTAATGCTCGTTGACTGTAATTAATTGCCTCAGCATAATTTTGCTGTTGCACGTAAGTACGGCTGAGGTGGTTGAGATTGGCAATTTCACAGGTGCGATCGCCTGCATTCCTGGCTATCTCTAGCGCTTGCTGATGAAAATCAATTGAGCGCTGGTATTGTCCTAAAGCACGCTGAGAATAACCTAAAAGTGTCAAAATCCGCGCTTTTTCCTGGGTTCCCTCGCCTCGTCGCAGCGGTTCATCTAAATAATCTAGGGCATCTCGTAAATAAGTGCCAGTAAAAGAGGCAAAAATCCCGCCGTAAAAAGGAAAATACGGACGCTGGGCAAAGGTTCGTAAAATCTGGAGCATGATTTGAGAACAGGCATCGCTGTATATTGTCCCAATGCTCCTAAAACCACTTGCTAATTGACTCCAAATCACCGCAAAGGTCAAAAAAGTGGAAATGGACAACTTTGGCCCAGCCTTAATATCGTAAGCTTGTTGGTCAAACCAGCTAATTAGTCCCCGTTGCAAGAACTGTAAAATTAATGCCATTTCCACCCAATCTCTGAGGGTAATACCACGCTGTCGTTCGGCAAACTCAATTGCGGATTCTTCCCTAGCTAAAGTGCGAAGCAGTGCTTGGGGTAACTCACTATTGAGTTGTTTCGCCCAACTTGCCCAAGGGCCGCGTTCTCCCGGTACACCGCCAAACCCCAGAGATTCTTTTTGCTCGTACATCCAACTGAGCAAGTTGTCTTGCAATCGCTGCCAAGAAGCTAAACCACGGGTAATCCCTTCGGAAAATTGTTGTAAATCAGCATCTGCCTGGGCAAATTGCAGCAATGCCTTGGACAACTGCTGTAACTGTTGTAAATTTAGCGGATACTTCTGATTCGGGTCAGTAACTCGGATAAATGTCGCTAGACGCTCGGCGGCGGTGGCTCTGGTGATTTCTGTAACTGCGGAGGCGATCGCAACTGTTGCTTTGTTTTGCTCTTGCCAGCGTTGCCATTGGCTTTGAATCGTCTTAATGGCTCTTAAAGAGCGAGTCGCTTTGGCTTTCTTTAGTTCGTCTTTTTCGTTATCTACTTGACTTTGCAGGGAATTCAGGCGATCGCTCAAAGCTAGCTCAAAGACTTCCCCTGTACCGGAAGTAATTCCTTTAAGCAGCATTTGATACACCTGTTCTACAGAGCTAATTTTGCCCTTGAGGGTGGTTTCGACAATTTCATCGATTAAGGCAAGATAGCGATCGCTTAATGGCAGAGAGTCTGGCACTTTGGCTACTAGAAGAATGTCACATCAATTCTAATTCTAGTCTTGGCAGCAGAGGTAGGGGAAACAATTTGCTTCTTTTGGGCAGTCATGGTTATAACAAATGCAAAATTTAGAAAAATTTATTTAGCGATTTGTTATCATTCCTTGAGCGATTCGCTTTTTAACTACGCGATAGAAAAATAATGGAATGCCTATAATATAACGGTCTGCTAGACGAGTAGGTTCAGTAATTAAGCGTGTTAACCACTCTAGACCATTATCAGTCAGCCAACGCGGGCCGCGATATATAGAGTCAGTATAAAAATCTAGACAAGCACCTAAAGGTAAAAATACAGTAGTTTCAATTTTATTGAAGTTATCTAAAATCCAGCGTTCCTGTAATGGCATACCAAAACCAATATATAAAATATCTGGTTGAAATTTATTAATTTTTTCTATTACCAAATCATTCTCTTTTCCTGATTTATCAAAATAACCATGATGTCCCTGTACGCGTAAATTAGGCGCAATCGATCCTAACTTAGTAATTGCCTTATCTACTACGCCAGGTTTTCCAGCTAACAAAAATAAAGAAAGGTTTTCTCGCTCGCACTTTAATACTAAATCTTCTATGTAATCTGGTGCTGTCATTCGATGTGCAGATTGCATTGAATAACCATTGAATCTCGCTCCTACCATTACACCAAATCCGTCACAAAATACTAAATCAGCCTTATTCAAAAAATCTCGATACCAAGACTTTTCATAAGCGAAATTCATTGCTCTAATATTCACATGTCCTACAACTGTCTTTTTTTTATTTTTGGCTGCTTCTATTAAATAATCAACTAATTCTTGTACTTCAACTTTATGAAATCTTGTATCAAACAATTGAACTTCCGGAAAACTTTTCATTTCTGCTCTCCCTCACTTATTAGCCAGTATACCAAGTTTAGAAGAATCAAAACAACAAAATAATAATACCTTTATCGCTGCCTTAAATTTTCCTAATTTTAAATGAAATTCCTACCTTGGTAACGCGTATTATCCTTGATACAGAATAAATTACGTCGTTTTTGAATTTGGTGTTTAATACATAGAGTAAGTAAGTTAAACCTACTTTCATCAAGATGCTTATTAATTGATAACTGCTGTATAAATACCTCTTAAAGATGTAAGATATTTGTTGATGTCCAAGTGTTGAACTCTGGCTCGTGCATTATTTCCCAAACATATTCTCAGATTTTCGTCTGCAATTAAAGATTGCATTGCCTCTGACAATTGTTGAATATCCCCCGGATTAACTAATAAACCATTCTGATTTTGAGTAACTATTTCGGGTATTCCTCCTACTGCGGTAGTGATAACTGCCAAACCCCAACTCATTGCTTCTAATAGTGCCATAGGCAGACCTTCGTTGTAGGAAGGTAACACAAAGACATCAGCTTTAGTGAAAAGATCGTCGCGTTTTTCTCGATCTACCCAATCAAGAATAGTGATGTAGTCAATAAGATTTAGAGTTGGGAGCAAACTACGAGCTTGTTCTACATCTCCATCCCCGGCTATAACTAACTTGGCTTGGCTTTGTTGAGCAACAGGCATAGAAGCAAATGCTTTAATTAAATCAAAAGTGCCTTTGCGCTCACCAATACGCCCTAAAAATAAGAAAAATATCTGTTTGGAATCTATTCGCTGTGGTATTTGTGCGGGAATTTTTACCGGGTTAGGCAGAACAATAACTTGTTCTGATTTCAAGCCAAGATTCTCAATGTAGAATTTTTTCCAGCTATCTGATAAAACGATGAAACGCGTACATTTACAAAACGACCAACTTAGCCACTGCTTAAGCCATTGGGGTAGTTTAGAGTAAAACAAATGAAAATCAGCACTATGAGTATGAATAATTATTGGCTTTTTAAATAGCCAACCAATCAGAGTAGTAATTGAATGACGAAAAGCGCTACCTCTATCTGAAACATGGATGTGAATTATGTCAGTTTTTTGGTTTAATAAGTTGCAAAATAACTTACCTATTGCCTGCAAAAACACTAACACTTTATAGACAGTAGAACCATTTGGTAAAGTTGTAATGTGTTTAATTTGAATATCAGAGGTAGTTTCTTCAAGAATGAGCTTTTCCACAGAAACTATTCCACCTTGGCGCTCCAAGCTTTCGCCCAACATAGTAATTTTTATGAAACTCATAATTGCTATTAATATGTTTTTAAAATGGAGTACACGGCTATTTATATAAACTATTGAACTAATTTATTCTAGTTAGATCCAAAGGACTACTCCAAAGGCATCTTGAGAATTAATGCTAATAACTCTATCTACTTGAGCGCAGACCCATAAATTTATTTAATGTACACTTTTATGATTTTACAGGATGATCTCCATAACAAAATTCTGTCAGAGAAATTGTTATGAGGATATTTAAAAGTTTGTTGTTAATAACAGCATTCTAGCATTCTCTCATAACTCAAAGCTAAGTAACAATTTTTTGTTTAAGCTAAATCATATATTTACAAGTAAGAAAAACTAATGAATTTATTTGAGCTTTTAGTAGGGGAAGACGATCATCCAGCCCTAGTTACGCCTGATGGGCGATCGCTAACCTATAAGCAATTGCGCGAGAATGTTATTGCACTGGTATCTCAACTCAACAGCTTTGGATTGAAACGGGGAGAACGCATTGCCATAGCCATGACTAACGGTTCACCAATGGCAATTACCTTTTTGGCTGCTGCCTTATGTGGCACTGCTGCACCCTTAAATCCCAAATACAAACAAGAAGAATTTGCCTTTTACTACCAAGATACCCAAGCAAAAGCACTGATTACGTTGTCTGAAGGGTCAGAAGCAGCCATTGCTAGTGTCACACCCGATATGATGGTGATTAATGCCAAGATAAATACTGACGGCACATTAAGCTTTGAATCAGTCAAAACAGGTTCAGAACCAGCAGAATCTGCAAATCCCACAGCCCCCAACGCTGATGATATAGCGATGATTCTCCATACTAGCGGCACTACCAGTCGTCCCAAGCGTGTGCCGATTCGTCATCGCAACTTAATTGCTTCAGCCGGCAACCTGATTAGTGCTTACTCACTCACAGCAGCTGATACTACAATATGCCTAATGCCCCTATTCCATGTTCACGGATTGGTGGGCTGTTTGCTAGCAACTCTGGCTTCGGGTGGTACATTAATTTGTCCCAATGGTTTTAATGCCTTGGAGTTTTGGAAACTAGTAGATACCTACAAACCCACCTGGTACTCCGCAGCGCCAACTATGCACCAGACAATTTTGGCGCGCGCTAGCCGTAATACAGAAATTGTCAAAGCTAACCGCTTTCGTTTCATTCGTTCTAGTAGCGCTTCTTTGCCGCCGATTATCATTGAACAGCTAGAGGCAACTCTGAATGCTCCTGTGGTGGAATCTTACAGCATGACTGAAGCATCTCACTTAATGACCACCAATCCCCTACCGCCAAAAGTCAGAAAACCAGGTACTGTAGGTTATGGCTTTGGCGTAGAAGTGGGCATTATGGACTTTGAAGGCAACTTGTTATCTAAGGGAAGCTTGGGCGAGGTGGTAATCAAAGCACCCAATGTTATAGATGGCTATGAAAACAACCCAGAAGCTAACGCCACTGCTTTTGTGAACGGTTGGTTCCGTACAGGGGATCAAGGTACAGTTGATGCAGACGGCTACCTCCGCTTGACTGGACGGATTAAAGAATTGATTAACCGGGGTGGGGAAAAAATTTCTCCTTTAGAAGTGGATGATGTCTTGCTACGCCATCCCGCCGTCGCTGAAGCCTTAGCTTTTGCCGTCCCCCACAAATCTTTAGGAGAAGATATCCACGCAGCTGTGGTTCTGAAAGCAGAAGCTAGCGAAAAAGAACTTTTAGCTCACTGTGCAACTATGCTGGCAGACTTCAAAGTTCCCAGGCAAATTCATATTTTAGAGCAGCTACCTCGTGGTGCTACCGGTAAACTGCAACGGTTGGCGATGGCGAAATTGCTGAATATAGGGGAATAGGGAGATAATACCAATTCAAAATTCAAAATTCAAAATTAGGGAAGCTAGACAGAATAAAGGTTTGGGAGTATGTATCTGTCGCATTCTTTTTTCAAATTGGTATAACGCAAGTTTACTAAACGATCTGGCACACCCACAGCGAACACGCTTAAAATCACAAACGTCTATGCAATCTACAAAAACAGAGATTGAATAGTCAGATCCTTCTGAGTGATACTGAAGTTACGCTGTTCTGCTGTGGCAACGAATGAAACGATCGCTTCACACGCCACAGCAACAGTTAACATCACCAGGTTTCGTGCCAACGGATAATCACAGACATCATCATTAACAAAAGAAGGAACGCGATAAACGTCATTCCAAATCACTTCTGCATAATCTGCTGCTAGTCCAACATGAAGGCAGGGTACGCTTAATTTTTCAGCATAATCTTTCACTGCTTGACGTGCCACGCTATTGTCAAAGACATCGATAATTAGCTGGCTGTCTTGGAGTAATTGATTTGTATTTGCTGATGTCAACTCTTTTGTTTTAGCATCAACTTTAGTACCAATTGCTCGATATAAATTGTTCGCCAAGATTTTCGCCTTGAACGCTCCCACATCAGAACGGTAATAAGGCTGAGTTGAAAGATTACGCTCCTCAATGCGATCGCGATCTATCACTGTCAGTTTATCAAAACCAGACCGAGCTAAGTTTTCAGCTATGTTAGCTCCTAATGCTCCAGCGCCACAAATAGTAACAGGATAATTTTTTAGCTTTGTCATCACAGCATTGCTGCGGTAAAGCTGTTCGTGAAAAAAGATACTCATACCATTTTAGATTTTAGATTTTAGATTTTGGATTGCGAAAGAAGTTAGTGTGTGAGTTTTTAGACGTTCAATCTATTGGTATGACTACTCTTGTTGTTCCATTACACCTACTAAGGATTGCAAGTCAAAATCGCGATCGCGTCCACTTAGGCAAATGCCAGAACTGACAACAGTCAAGTCATTTTTAGCGATCGCACTACTGTGGCGAACACCATCAGCTGTTGTCCAATCGACTGTCCAATAGTCGCCGCGATCGTGGAATTGATTTAAGGTACCGCCACCCATTTGCAATGCCTTTCTCAATAGCTTTTCATCCTGTTGGGGTTGACTAAATCCCTCAATCCGCCGCGTTGCTAATTCATACACTGTACGGATTTCTGGAGTAATACCTTTAAACTGTAATTCTTCAGCAGGAATGAGTTGTTTAACAGCAGATTGCAGAGTTTCAACAATTACCGGATCGGTACGGCGATCTACTTCCTCGAACCAGCATGAATGCCCATTCCATCGGGCAATGATTTGCTCAAAGGCGATACCCTCGGTAACTAAATGGATTGCGATCGGTTTAACTACCTTCAACCGTTGACGCATATCTACTTCATTCACGGGGTATGCTAACCAAGTTTGTTTTTGTAGTTGATGTGCTAACCGCAGCCGTATTTGGGGAAAGTGTTGCAGGTATTCTGCAATTTGGGGTAAGTCTGCTTCTTCTACAATTGTTGCTGTTTTCTCATCTACAGGCTGAAAAATGCCCCAACCTTCAAATTTACTGGGCTTTGGGCTGAAGGTGTAGATCATCCCGGCTACCCGTGTGCGAACTCGTCCACCTTTGACACAGGGCGCAAGGAATTGGGTTGTAGACAATTGTGCTTCTGCGATCGCAATTTGGTTGATTAGCTTACGGATGTCAGTCATCATTATCTCTATTTACGCATAATTACCCAAGATATTCTCAGTCTAAAAGTATATAAAAAAACATAACTGTCGGACAGTAAACCCAAAAAATAGAAAAATAATGACTACCCAAATACAACAAATATCAGAGTCCCGAAAAAAGTTAGCATCTGCTTACCGTGCAGTTTACGCAATTGGAGTTTTGAGTATTTTTTTAAGCATAATATTCTTTGTTGCTGGTAGTCGATTACCCGATCATCTAATATTGGTTTTTTGTTCTTTATTTATTGGCTTACTCTATTTAGTTCTAGGTTTTTTTGTACAACGTAAATCAAAAATTGCACTAGGTATTGCAGTAGGATTGATGTCGCTAAATGTGTTAACAGGCATTTTCAATATGATTCAAACTGGTAAACCGTTTAGCTTGATTGTTCCCATGATATTTTTAGGTCAGACTATAGGAGGATTTAAAGCTATAGAAATATTAAAGTCAAAAACTTGAAGTTAATTTTAATTTTGTTAATCAATATCCTCCTACTTAGAAAGTAGTAAAATTCCTGCGTGCAAGTTGGTGGAGCATTGCGTGTTCTCAGCTACTAGAGGGACTCCGCTGGTGAGTTGTTACACACTCTTTTAAGGATGGCTACTTTTAAGCCTACCTCCCAGGTTCTTCGCACTCCCCGTTCACACACGCCCACTGTATTTGACAGTGTTACTTTTCCTCTCGTACTAGTATGTAGGCTCCAAGAGTTGGGGCACGCAGGATATTAATATAATACAATATACTACATAAAATTGGAAGAGATGAAAATAGGGATTTTGGAGTAGAGGAATGGCTCTAGCTGAACAATCTAGCAATATTATGCTTGACTGGGTGTTTTGCATAAGGATTAGTCAGATAATCAAATTCCCAATCAACTTGCTTACCATTAGTATGATAGTTTGCTAGCAGAATACCACTGAAACGTGTATTTTGATTAGGTTGAAGTTCTTTCTTAATTGATCTCAGATTTTTATTCTTTTCACCTAACATACTCTTTGAAGATATAACTAAGATAAATGCTGTATCTTTCGGTGCTTGTGAACTGCTCTTCTTAATTCTGTTAATAAGTATCTTGCCGTAATCTTCTATTTTTGGTCCAATAACAGCTATTGTAAATCCATTTTTATAGAAGGCATGACCAGGATGAAATTCATTTGTATAGTTATCCTTCTGAATCAATCTCATAACCATTGAAAAGCTTGTATCACCAAATTGCTCTTGTCTTATTACATTAACTTTCAGTTTATCATTATCAATAATATCTCCATCCTGAGTTACCCACGGAACTAACTCCCTCAAAGATTCACCTAGTTTATGTAAATTAATTTCAGATAAAGGTTCTTTATAAGTTATTGATACTTGATGAGGTTCACTTAAATAGTGTGATATTATCTCACATATTTTTTCATGTTCTTTTAAACGATAAAATTCAGAATTATCAAATAAAAATTTACATTCAAAATATATCTCTTCGTTGCCTAGAGAAATTAATATGTCTGGAGACGTAGCTTGACTTAAAATATTGGGTTCAAGAACTAACTTACTAGCTTTTTCTTGTAAAAAACTAGCAAAAAAAGTAACAAAACTAGTAGATGTGACATTATTTTTGTATTCTTTTAAATGTTTATCAAAACCTTCACACGCTTTGAGCTTTAAGAATGATTCACTAAGATTCATCATCCAGTCAAAGGTCATTCTAGATTCAATTTTTGTAGGAAAATAATTTTGAAAATCTTTCTTAAATAAAGAAACAAGTTGCTTAAGATTATTCTCAATTAATGCCTGCTCCCATGAATCAGAAATTTCACGAATAAAAGAAAACTCAATTTGTTTATTTAATTGATTACCATGCATATTGTCCAACCTTAGAATGATACTGCTCGTAAGATATATGAGCAGTACCTTAATTCTAGCCCTACTTATCTTCTCTTATAGGCAACGGCATATCCAAAATCTCCATCAGCAAATCCAGACGAGAGGGGCGCGTTAGGAGTGGGACGATATTCGGCAAACTGTAGTAGTCACCCGCAAAAGTAAACGTATCTACAGGTGCTTGCTGCTGCTTCAGTTGGCTCTCCACCCAGTTGTAATGAGTACCCACACGGACAATCACCACATTGGGCATTATCGCCAACTCCCGGCAGTAGTTCTTGTAGACTTCACCGAAGTAAGGAGCAGCATTTTCGCCCTCATCCGTTACCAAAATTATCTGGTCAACTACCTGCTTCTTCTTCCGCATTGCTTCCAATGCACAACCGATACTAGTACCACCGCCTGCTTTGATGTGCTGGAAGGCACGTTCCCAGTCGCTCAACTCCTTGCCCTTTGCTGTAACAGCGTAAGGAATGGTGTCAAAGGCGTAGACAAACAGTTCTGCCTTAGTGATACCAGAGATTAAGGCAGCGAGTTGCTTACCGATGGCGATCGCATTTTCCATTGAACCAGACTTATCTACTAATAAAGCAGTTGGACGAGCGATCGCACCACGCCGTTTCACTTGTTCGTTTGTCACCTTTTCCAGTTGGGCAACGGTGTCTGCGTCAAAATCTCCTGCGTCTGTGGCAATCTGTGCTTTGAATGCTGAAACACGCCCACTCTTAGAGGCTGATTCCAGCTTGGAATCAATCAGCTTCTTCACTTGTGGGTGATCCATTGCACCTCTAGTCTGGAGAGACTTGAGGTTGTTGATCGCTTCCTGTGGAGACATACTATTGATTAACGCCACCAAGACAACTGGTGTGAGTTGCTTAATCGCACCAATTGCGATCGTGTAGGGAATTTTGAATTCCACAATCAGCCGTGCCTGTTCTGCCGCACTTTCTGCCTTAGCAAGCTGCTTCAGCACATTTGCCAAGGAACCCTCTGGAGGAGTATCGCCAAATAGAATCGCATTTGCCCGTTCATTTGGCTTAATGTGCAGTGAAGCATATAAGTGCTTCATTGCCTTACGACCTCGCAAAGCGGCGCGGTCGAACAGAGCCGGATTGCTTTCTCGCACCTTTAGATAACGCCGTACCGCAGTCCGAGCCGAACGAGGCAGTTTATTCTGCTGCTGTTTCATGAAATCCACCACACGAGCCACTTGATAGGGTGGAAACTCTTGTAGCATCATAAATCCAGCATCTCGGTGTTCAGTCAGATTGCTAGTTAACAAATGAGCAACAAACACCTCCTTGTGGTCGCGGACATCTCCATGACGCTGATACCAAACTGCCAGGTGTCCGTAGAATATGGGATCGAGTTCAACAATTAACTGATGAATTTCTGCGACTTGCTCAAGCTTGCGGTGAGGAGTTGTGAGCAAACTGTTGAGCATTTCCAAACGCAGGTCACGTTCTGCGGTATTCATGGGAACCTCCTCTAAGAATTTTGGATTTTGGATTTTGGATTTTAGATTGCAACCCAAAATCCGAAATTGCAGGAGGCAGATGTTGCACGCGGGGCGATAAAGTCACCGCGCAAGTTGTGGAAGCATTGTGTATAACTTGTGCAGAGTTATGTAAGCTTCTGCGATCGGGGCGCGGCAACAACTGCCAAGTAAAAGGGACTGGGGATTAGGGATTGGGGACTGGGTAATGAGCGGAAAATTATCGAATTTGCTCTTACTCCCTAAAAGTAGTAGCTGCGTAAGCTGCCATCATATCTGCCGCTATTGCGACAGCACTTTTTGAAAGCAGCGACCAGAACCACAAAGACAAAGGTCATTGTTACCAAGCTTTTCTTCTAGTTCCTTGTCGCCATGAACAAGGCGATTGCCACGTTTAACAGCTTTTTCAGATGGGTAGCCACGACGACGTTTGCTCAATGGTTCAAAAGCAGAAATCGTCAAATTCATCGAAATCTTCAGGCTCGATGTTGAAAGAATTAATCTTTTTCATCGTTCTCACCTCCATATTTAAATGAAATAAAATCGCTTCGTGCAAGTCGAAAAAGCTGTTGATTCACACACGGGATTTGAACCCGTAGTTGCTTGCTTAAAAGTCAAGTGCCTTACCATTCGGCTAGTATGTAAGCTTTTTCAGTTAGGGCACGAAGTGAAAATTTTAGGTTTTAGAAAGTTGATTTAAAATAAATCGAATTTCTTTCTTGTTACACTGCTTTTTACTAACAGCGTAAATCATTCGATCTGTATATGCCACAGAATGATGAATTATACCTTTGACAGCATCCCTCACATAATGAATGGGTGGCGATGGCAAATCTTCAAAGGTAATGAAATACCAAATTTCGTTTAGCTTTTGGTATTGATGATAATTATCAATGATGACAATATCAGTTTGTTCCTGCTTTTGCTTTTGCTTTCGAGGTATTTTCTCGGCTGCACAAAGAATTCCAGTTTCAGGATGGATATAGAAGCGATCGCGATGGTTTGCATCTAACTTAGTTCGATACCCTTGGTAAGGCTTGCGATAAAAACCACCATCAATTATTTCCACATGCCGTTCAACGTAGTCCCACACATGATCGATAACATGCTGTCCTGCCATTGTGCTGGGATCTAGTCGTTGACACAGTTGACTGTAAACTTCATTCCAAGGCTGTCCGACTTGCGATCGCAAAAACCGACGCAGAGGGCCGAGATGGTCTGAAAGATACTTAGATTTATTTGTTGGTTTAATCAAGTAGGGATTCAACAATCCATCCTGAATTGCATCCTGGGTGATTTTGTATAATTGCTTCTTAAAGCCAGTCACTTTTTTGAGGCTAATTCTCCTCCCACTCCGAGGACGCTCAATTACAATCTCGCTCAAACGATGTTCGCTCATATCTCACGTTGTTTAAATGCAGTTGTACTAATTGAGTTGTTATTAAACATGAGTTGGCTAACATCATTGAACTCACCTCCGTATTGAGTAGTATGTTATAGATAAATACAATTCAAATAATTGAAATTCCGCACAAGTTAGCAAAGCAGTTTTCACAATTGCCTATACCAATTTGGCTACGCTCCCATCAAAGGGAGCGACAGGATTTGAACCTGCATTCCGTTGCCGGAGTGTGTGTAGGCTTTACAAGTTAGGGCGCAGAATAAAACTATGTAATTAGAAATGAAGCAAAGGTTTATGTTTTATAATTTCTTACCTTCTGCTTTAAAAGTGCTAGGTCATAAGTTCAGAGCTAAAAATTAAAAGCGTTCGATCAAAGAAACTAATTTATTCAAAACTCCTAACTCCTAACTCCTAATTTCTAACTCCTAACTCTTAACTTCTATCTAACCATAGACAGCTTCCGGGCGGACGATCAAATCGCCACTAGGACGGCGATCGATTACATAGGCAGAAAGGCGATCGCTATTTACATCTAAATGTCGAGCAACGCGCTCCTTCACTGCCACATCATTCATCCCTGCTGCAATTCCCAATTGTGTTTTTGGCACATCAACAGAACGTCCTTCAAATCGAATATGAACCATTACAATCACCTCTTGTTTTAATTACGAATTGATATTAGTGGATCTGATCGGGATTGAACCGATACCCTCCCTGTGAGAGTTACACTCACACCTCATGCAAGTTGAAAAAGCTGTGGTTACACCGCAGGAATCGCACCTGCAACTTATCGTTTTAGAGACGATAGCTCTACTATTGAGCTAGTATGTAAGCTTTTTCTGTTAGGGCACAAGTGACATCTGGGAACTCTACCGTTAGAGCTACAGACCCAAGAAAGCATTATTGCAATGCTTTTGAGGAGGCTGTTCTTTGATACTACAAATGTAGTACTTAATTTACATAATGTCAAGTGTCGCGATGGATCTGTTGGCTCCCCCACAAGAATCATCTTTTGATTCAGCAACGCCAGCAAATCTAACTCTATCGACAGATATTTAAGAAAAACCAAAAAAAGATACGATGGCGAAAACGATCGCTGTAAGTATTATGCTAAACCTCTGGTATAAAAGTGCTGTCATCTATTGCATCGATGTTGAAACGTTTATGGATGGTAACGGCGATGGCATAGGAGACTTTGAGGGACTGATCGATCGCCTAGATTATATTGCAGGCTTAGGTATTAACTGTATTTGGCTGATGCCATTTTATCCCACACCAAACCGAGATAACGGCTATGATGTTACGGATTATTACAGTGTAGATCCGCGTTTGGGAACATTAGGAGACTTTGTAGAATTTCTCCGTCAGGCAAACGATCGCGGTATGCGCGTTATTGTTGACTTAGTAATTAATCACACCTCGACTGACCATCCTTGGTTTCAAGCTGCTTGCAAAGATCCGCATTCTAAATACCGGAATTATTATGTATGGTCAGAGGAAAAACCGGCTGATGCCGAGTCAGGAATTATTTTCCCTGGCTATCAACAGAGTACTTGGACATATAATCAGGAAGCCGGAGCCTATTACTTTCATCGCTTCTTTGAGCATCAAGCAGATTTGAATATTGGTAATCCTCAAGTCCGCGAAGAATTCGACAAAATCATGGGATTTTGGCTGCAACTGGGGATTTCTGGCTTTAGAGTTGATGCGGCTCCGTTTTTAATTGAGCTAAAGGGTATTGAAAAACAGGCAGATATTAAAGACCCTTACCGTTATCTGCAACAGATGCGGAACTTTCTTTCCTGGCGACGAGGAGATGCGATCGTTCTGGCAGAAGCAAATGTCTCAATGGAGGATGTACCGAAATATTTCGACGATGGCGATAAATTGCAGATGTTGTTTAGCTTTATCGTTAATCAGTATCTCATGCTTGCCTTGGCTCGCGAAGCAGCGGCTCCTCTTATAGAAGGGTTGAAAGCACCGCCAGAAATTCCAGACATTTGTCAGTGGGCGCACTTTATCCGCAATCATGATGAATTGTCGTTAGACAAGCTCTCAAAATCAGAACAAGAAGAAATATTGACCAAATTTCATCAGAATAAAGAGCAGGTGTGGATTTACGATCGCGGTATTCGGCGTCGCTTTCCACCTTTGGTTCAAGGAGACGAGCGTCGGATTCGTTTGGCTTACAGCCTGATGTTTACTATGCCAGGAACACCAGTCTTGAAGGCGGGTGAAGAAATTGGCATGGGAGACGACTTATCCTTGAAACAACGCGACGCCAGCCGCACCCCAATGCAATGGTCAGCCGAGTCTAATGGAGGGTTCTCGACCGCTCCTAGCGATCGACTTATTCTCCCCGTCATCAAAGAAGGGGAATATGGCTACCCACACCTGAATGTCATTGCTCAAAGAAGAGATTCCAACTCACTTTTAAACTGGATGGAACGAGCAATTCGGATGCTTAAAGAATGTCCAGAGTTCGGTTGGGGAAGTTGGGAACTGATTGAGACAGATAACTCAGGAGTGTTAGCTCTACACTATCAGTGGCGCGATGGAACGGTTGTAGCCCTTCATAATCTGGCAAAAGATGGTTGTACAGTAACTCTCAAGTTTAGCGGCGATCGCGAATCCCATTGGATTGATTTGCTTGGAGATAAACCCTATGAGCCGATCGAACATCCAGAAAGCGGCATACAACTTGAAGGCTACGGCTACCGTTGGGTGCGTGTTGGTAGGGAACGCCTTTAAACCCACATTTTGCAGGTGCGATCGCTTTCGTGTTGTATTTTTGAAGTATGAGTATTTCAGATTACAAATCAAAGTACAAGATTATCGATCGCTTGGGCATAGTGGCAGAGTCAAGGTAAGTCGCTTAGTGACCACCTGCTCCCTGCCTCCTGCCTTCTGCCTCCTTCACGACTTTGTTTTTAATTAAAAAGTATTGAATGCAGTTGACAAATTCTTCTAATTCTAAAATTAAATTAGTAGTACCTTTAAGGTCTCGATCGCTAGCTAGTTGTTCTAGTTTGTCAGTTGCTAAGTACATAGCAGTGGCTCCAATGTTGACACTAGCACCTTTAAGGTGATGAGTTTCTCGTGCTATTTGCCCAAAGTCATCAGCTGCGATCGCTGCTTTAATTATCTCTAAACGGGGTTTAATATCTTCAACGCATATTTGCAATAAATTTAATTCAAATTCTCGATCGTTTCCTGATATCTGATGCAAGTGTTCCCAATCAATTGCTAAGTCAGTGGAAAGTGTCTGTTCATACACACCTGCCTCTTGCTGGGAAACGATCGCACCTGTCCAATATTCTAAAGTCTGTGCCAATTTTTCTTTAAATACTGGCTTACTCAAATAGTCGTCCATTCCGGCATTTAGACAAGTTTCTTCGTCTTCTTTCATCACATTAGCTGTCATCGCAATCACTACAGGACGATGACCCAATGCAAAAGCATCCTCTTGCCAACGATGAATTTCTTTTGTGGTTTCCAAACCATCGAGAATTGGCATTTGGCAATCCATTAAAATCAAATCGTAAGGAATTTTTTCTAAGAGTTGTAAAACTTCTTTTCCATTAGCAACGACATCGGCTTTGTAGCCCAAACTCTGGAGTTGCTTTAGTGCTACTTTTTGATTCACCAAATTATCTTCGGCTAAGAGAATTCTTAACTTGGATTTAGTAGAAGGATTAGGAGGACAGGAAGTAAGAATACTTGAAGTTTCTGTACTGGGAATTTCTTCTGTAGCCTCTAGCTTTCTGCCTCTACACTCTTGTTCTGATTCCGGCTGAGTTTCTAAAATATTTATGATGACATCAAGGAGTCGTGATGGCTTAATGGGTTTGAATAAATAAGTAGCAAATCCGATTTTGAGCGCCTGTTGTACTTCATCCCGTTGATTAGTAGAGGCGAGCATAATCAAAGGGATTTTAGCAATTGCAGAATTGGCTGCAATTTGTTCTTTGATTGTCATACCATTAGTTTGGGCTATTTGCATATCAACCAAGGCAACATGATATGATTTCCCCTGCTCGCTAGCTTGCTGAATAACTTTAACGGCCGCAGCAATACTGTCAGTTCGATCTACCTCCATTCCCCAATGAGTAGCTTGATGGGAGATAATTTTATAATTAGTAGTGTGGTTATCCACTACCAATAAGCGGCGATTTTGCAAAAGTCCGCGTTCGCATTTTGGCTCAACAGGCTCAACTTGTTTGTTAAAAAGCAACTCAAACCAAAACTTAGATCCTTTGTCCATCTGACTTTCTACCCCGATCGCTCCTCCCATCAAAGTTACAAGTTGTTTACAGATAGCTAATCCCAAACCAGTACCACCATATTTGCGAGTGGTCGAAGCATCCACTTGTGTAAATGGCGTAAAGAGTTTGCGTTGGTCTTCAGGGCTAATGCCAAGCCCTGTATCTGTAATCGCAAAATGGATGGTGGCTGTAGTCAAAGAAAGCGTACGCAATTCGGCTTGCACTAATACTTCGCCAGCGCTGGTAAATTTGATGGCGTTGCTGATTAAGTTCATCAAAATTTGCCGCAGCCTACCAGTATCTCCCTTGAGTTGAGTGGGAACGTTGCGATCAATTATTGCAGCAATTTCTAATCCTTTGTTATGGGCTGAAGGAGCCAATAATTCCACCACGTCTTCTACACAAGTGGATAGGTCAAAATCGAGAGTTTCAAGAGCCATCTCTCCAGCCTCAAGTTTGGAAAGATCCAAAATCTCGTTGATTAAACTTAAAAGAGCGTCTCCACTACTGCGAATTATTTCAATAAAATCTCGCTGTTCTTCGTCTAAAGGAGTATCTAACACCAAACTAGTCATCCCCAATACAGCGTTCATCGGAGTGCGAATTTCATGACTGATATTTGCCAAAAAGGCACTTTTCGTCTGAGAAGCTAATTCGGCTTGGCGACGGGCAATTTCAAGTTCTTGTCGCTGACGAGTTTCGGCTGCTAATAGTTGGGCTTGGGTCAAAGCAATACCTACTTGGTCGGCTATTTGCCGCAAAAGATCGGTTTCAAAGCTAGACCAGTGGTGGGAATCGTCACACTGATGAACTATGAACAAACCGCTAAGTTCTTCTTTAACAAGAATAGGTACAACCAAATTAACTTTGACCCCAAACTGTTGCATTAATTCCAGATGGCTTTGTTCAACTTCCAAAAGATCCAAGTTATCCAGTCCGAAAACCTTGCCTTGACGGTACTGCTGTAGATAGTACTGTTGGAGATATTCTGCTTCAAAGTAGGGGGCGGCGTTATTTTGCTCTTTGATTGCTGGTAAGCCAGAAACTACTGCTTCAACAACGGTGTTTGCAGTAGTTTCTGGCATCAGCTGATAGATTAAAACTCGGTCAGTCTGGAGAATCTTTTGTACCTCTTCGACAGTGATTTGGAGAATTTCTTCGATGTCCAAAGATTGACGAATCTTCAGGGTGATTTCAGTAAATAGTTGCGATCGCAAATTTTGGCGTTGTATTTCTTCTTCAGCCTGTTTACGCTGGATAAATTGCCCTACTTGCTCGCCGATAGAATTCATCGTTTTTACTAAATCTTCGTCAAGGGGCTGGATTTCACGATTAAAGCAGGTAATCACACCAAGGATTTTGTTATCACTGCGGATCGGAAAACCAAAAGCTGCATGTAGTCTTACTTGAGCAGCTATTTTGAAGTTAGGCAAATTAATATCTTTAGCGATATCAGCGATCCAAACCGATTCAGAACTAGCCCAAACCCTTCCAGGTAGTCCAATTCCGGGTGCAAAGGTGGTTTGCCGCTTCAGTATTTCAAACTCTTGCATTTCAATGGATGCTTTATGCCAGATATCGACAAAATGCAGCACATTTGCTTGCTCATCTACCATCCAAATTTCACCCAAATCCCATGCCAAACTCTCACAGATTCCTTGCAATATTTGGTGAGTAGCTTCGCTAATTGTGGCGGACTCTGCTAGAACGCGGGTTGCAGCATATTGTGCAGTCAAATGCTGTTGTGTTCGTTTAGCATCGGTAATGTCAATGCCAGTAGCAACTATGTATTCAACACAGCCCTGATAGTCTTTTAAGATGGTATTCGACCAGGCAATCAGTCGCCGACTACCATCTTTCATTACCCAATAATTCTCATAATTATGGGAAAGTTGACCAGATCGTAACCGATCAAAAACTGCTTTAACTGGCTCCACTTCTTCAGGAAGTAGTAACAAGTTCCAGCTATACCTACCCCTCACCTCATCAAAAGAGTAACCAGTTATTTGCTCACAGGCTTGATTGAAACGAACGATTTGCCCTTGAGAATCGAGAACTATTACCAACGCACCGACTGTATCAAGGACTGCTGAGATAAAGTTGCGTTCTTGATTTAAGGTTTCTTCTGTTTTCTTCCGCTCAAGAACCTCACGATAGATCGAGTAGTAGACTACAGCAAGAACGATAAAACTTAGACAAATAGCGATCGCCAATGTGAAAATTGTGTTTCGAGTCCAAGTCTTTGCTGCTTGTGACTGCTGTCTAATTCGTCCCCTGTCCTCGTTTTCTATCTCATCGAGCGCTTTGCGGATATCATCCATGAGATTTTGTCGATCGTTTTTCAGCAGTACTTGCAACGCTGCCTCTAATCCCTTATTCTGGCGCAAATCGATAGTCTGTTTTAGTTCAGTAAGTTTAGCCGTTATCAGAAATTCCAGCGTTGCCATCTGCTTTTGTTGATTCGGTTGAGCTGTTGTGAAATTCTTCAGCTTGGCAATTTCTCGATCGACGTTACTAAGTGCTGTTTGATACGATTTTAGATAAAGTTTGTCTCCAGTGAAGATGTAACTACGTTGCCCAATTTCAGCATCCTTTACCTGGGACAGTATTTCTTCTTGGCTGTTAAGTTTTTTATAAGTATTTGTTACTATACTGCGATTAAAATTACTAAATACTCTTGTATTTTGATCGGAAACCACCCCAATCAGAACTAAAATTATTGACGACAAACCAAAGCTTGCTGCAATCTTTTTGAAAAATTGCTTGCGTACCCTCTGTACCTGGTTGCTTTTCTTGGAAGCAAGTACCAAACTTGCTAAATTTCGGCGCAATTCCAGTTGCTTTATGACTTGACGACCTAAAGTTTGTAATGCCTCTATTTGTTTTGGATGAAGTTCTCGTGGTACGTAGTCAATTACACACAGCGTTCCGAGGGCGTATCCTTCAGGGTTAGTTAAAGGTACACCAGCATAAAACCGAATATTTGGGTCAGATGTCACCAGTGGATTTGTTGCAAACCGTTCGTCATTTTTTGTATCAGGCACTATCAAAACATCAGACTGGAGAATGGCATGGGCACAGAATGCGAAATCTCGGTGCGTTTCTGAGACATCCAAACCGATTTTTGACTTGAACCATTGGCGATTTGTATCAATTAAGCTAATTAAGGCAATAGGAGTCTGACAAATATACGAGGCTAAACGAGTCAGATCGTCAAAGGTGGCTTCCGATGGCGTATCGAGAATCTTATACTGCAAAACTGCATCGATTCTCTGGGCTTCGTTAT
Source organism: Nostoc sp. ChiSLP03a (assembly GCF_034531215.2). Taxonomy (NCBI): domain Bacteria; kingdom Bacillati; phylum Cyanobacteriota; class Cyanophyceae; order Nostocales; family Nostocaceae; genus Nostoc; species Nostoc sp. ChiSLP03a. The sequence continues at coordinate 795 of NZ_JAVRBQ020000155.1, read as the reverse complement.
CAGGTAATGGTGCTTTCATCCTTGAGCCTTATCTACATTCTGGGGAGTGTGGAAATGAGGGGACAAGTGGGATCGGGAAGACAAGGGAGACAAGGGGACAAGGAGACAAGGGGGAATTATTGAACAAGTCTCTCCCAAGTCTCCCTGCTCTTCCTTGTCTACCTTGTCTCTTCTCCATGCTCCATGCCCAATGCCCCATACCCAATTTGGTCAATAAACTTACCTTAATTAATGACAATAGTTTACTTAAAAGCGTTAGCGTAATTTTACTGACTTATATGTTGTTAAATACTCGATCAAATGCTTAAGTCTCTGCTGTATTTTTTGTGGGCTGGCTTATTGGAAATTGGGGGCGGCTACTTAATCTGGTTGTGGTTGCGCGAAGGTAAGCCGTCCTGGTTGGGGATATTGGGAGGAATTGCTTTAGCTTTCTATGGAGTTATTGCAACTCTCCAACCAACAAATTTTGGCAGAGTCTATGCGGCTTATGGCGGCGTGTTTATCGCAATGGCAATGCTTTGGGGTTGGAAGGTAGACGGGGTAACTCCAGACCGCTACGACTTAATCGGAGTATGTTTAGCTTTAGTAAGTGTTTTAATTATCATGTTTGCTCCCAGAAGTTAAGTAAAATTTCTAGATTATTTTGAATTTTTATAGTAACCCAAGTTGCTAGTTATGCTTGCAGGTGTTCAGGTGGCATTGCATAAGCAATAAAATCCCCTCCAGAGGAAAAATTAGGAGGGGTAATGTTAAACGAAATAATTACAATTTATGCTATCACTGATGACCTATTGA